>CAXGSZ010000039.1:0-10707 GCA_964012455.1 uncultured Alphaproteobacteria bacterium | reverse complement strand
GGGCACCAACCGGAAATGGCTTTGCGGGGCTTCCGAGGTCGCAAGGATTATTGCATTCGGCGGCGTGCCTAGGCGGACATCCGCCCGGTCGAGTTCGAAACCGGCGGCACCGCCGCCCGATAGTCCGAAATCACCGATGATCCTATCCGTGACACCTTCGAATATCCAATTCGTTTCTGGTCGGTCAGACCCCGGCATGCGTCGGTAATAGGTTCCCTGGAACTTGCCTTGAGAAGAGAAACCGAGACCGCAGAGCTGTTGCGGTGGACGCCCGTTCCGCCGCCAGAGACCGCCATATTCGCCGTCGAATGCGTTGTAGTATTCCCCGGGCTCGGCGGCCCACGCCCGGATACCGTCCTCGCCACGGCGTATTTCGATAATGCCGTCTTTTTCCGAGTGGAGGGCAACACGCCAATAAAAGCCATTGCCGCCGAGATACATTAGGTTACCACCGGTGTCCCGATATTCGGTCAGCGCATCGAGCGTGTTGGCGGTGTGGTACTCCGGGTGGCTTCCGGTCAGCACCACCTTGTAGGGTTTGAGCAGCTCGGCGCCTTCGTGATGCAATTCCCAATCGGTCACGAGGTCGTAGGAGATGCCTTTCGATTCCAGCCAGTCGATAATGTGGGTGTCGGCCGGCAAATGCCGCAATCCGGAGCCGTGTTCGTCATAAATAGGAAAGTATCCCGGCCGCACATTGAGCATCGGGCGGTGCCAACTGACATTGCAGATGCCGGACCCATCCGTATGGAAGTTGTAGGTCGAGAGCCCAAATTCCCGATGCTGGATGGGGTTGTAGGGAAAGGCATCCCATTCCTTTGCACGACGGGTCCAGTCGTCATCGAAGTCGCGGCGGGCTTGATTGCCGTAAATCGTATAGGTGAAGGTGGGAATTAGCAGGCAGACGTCCGCGGTCTGTGTTCCTTTGGGCGGGCAAATGACAAAGGGAAGTGCTTCCCAGTTGTCGCCTGATTGAAGACGGGCCGCATAGAGGCCGGTTGGAAGGTCACTTGGGACTGCGAACTCGAAATCGGTCCGCCAGTTACAATCCTCAATATCGTCTTCGTGGAAATGGATGGCCCCGTAAATCTCGGGCGCGTGCTGCCATTGCATTTCCTCGCCTCGCCAGTTGGATCCGGTCATAGCACGGGCCGGCGCATTGACGACATGCCCATGCAGACCGAGCGGGCCTGCGTCGACAATGCGCGTCGATTTTATGGCGTTTGAAAAATCCCAGTGCGCCAGCAAGTTGGCGTCGCTTTCGGTGGGGTCGATTGCCGCGCTGTGAATTTTGGGTGCTTCGATCTTGCCATTAAAATGCCCACTTGGAGGCTCCTTGCCCAAGGCGCCGATTAGAACCGGGGCGTCGGATGCGAGCGCAACCGTATCCGCCTTTGCCGTCTCGCGTACCGCGGAACCGTTGATGCTATGCTGGCCAATGACCATGTCGCCGGAATCGGAATCGACGCTGGCCCAAACCCGGTGCCACTGCCGCTCAAGTAGCGGTGTCCCAGTCGACAGCCGGAGAGACTCCGCATCGCCTCGCCCGACGAGAAGTTCGGCGCCGTTTGGCCCGACCATCACAGCCATACCGCTGCCGGTGTCGGGATCGAAGCGCCCAATGACGGTTTGCCCTTCGTTCTTTAATCGCGTCGGCCAAATCGTCGCAGAGAAGGTCAGAGCGTCGATCCCGTCGAAGGCGCTCCCCGGAATGACCCGGGCATAGGATCCCAGATGCACGTCTTGTGCGCGGGACGGATACGATCCCGTGAATGCTGACGGGATTTCGGTCTCCCGAATTCCGGGGCCTGCCGGGTTCGGGTCCCCGCAGGTAATGCGGACCAGTTTTGCCTCGTAGGGGTCAGGCAACGTGCAGGAGACCTTGAAGGCGATTGTCTCACCAGGTCGGACGGAGAGCTTATCGCTATAGCCAATCAGAGGAATGGTGCTGGCCGTCATATCTTTGCCGTTCCATTTGTTCGCTGTGTTACTTCAATTAGGTTACTGTAAAGACAATGTCGACGAAGCTTGGAGGAAGTGTCATGACGCAATCGTCGGAAGAACTGTTTCAACAGGCCCGCGAACGTTTGGCGGGCGGCGTGTCCCACGAAAGTCGCTTCAAGGGACCACACCCAAAATACATTGAGCGCGCCGAAGGGTCGCGGAAATGGGAAGTCGACGGCAAGGAGTACATCGACTACGCCATGGGCAGCGCATCGCTCTTGCTGGGTCATGCCCATCCCAAGGTGGTGGCAGCGCTGACCGAACAGGCGACAAAAGGTACATTCTTCGCGGATTGCCATCCCTTGGAAATCGAATGGGCGGGGTTGATCCAGGAACTGATCCCCTCGGCTGAACGGGTGCGCTTTGTCAGTTCGGGAACCGAGGCGACCATGCTGGCGATCCGCATTGGCCGCGGCTATTCCGGGAAGCACAAAATTCTGCGCTTCGAGGGCCACTATCACGGCTGGCATGAATTCGTCGATCTCGGAATGAATGCGCCTTACGATAAACCGACTTCGCTCGGTATCCTGCCAGGCACAGTCGAGGCGACGGTCGTCGTCAAACCGGATCTGGCGGCGGTCGAAGCAGCACTTGCGGCCGATGAAGAGATTGGCGCGATCATCTGCGAGGTGTCGGGCGCGAACTATGGCAGCGTCCCCTTGCCTGAAGGGTTCCTGCCGGAGCTTCGGCGTCTTGCCGACGCGCATAAGGCGGTTCTGATTTTCGACGAGGTGATCACCGGGTTCCGCTGGAGTCCGGGCGGGCGGCAGGCCCGTGACGGGGTTACACCCGACCTCACATCGATGGCGAAGATCGTCACCGGCGGTATGCCGGGCGGTGCCGTCGGTGGCCGCGAAGAGTTCATGCGTTTGCTCGACCCGCAGGTCGAATTCAGAGGGAGGACGCCCGGGGTTACCCATAAGGGTACGTTTAACGGAAATCCGTTGGTGGCGGCGAGCGGCGTCGCCGCACTCTCCGAGATTAAGACGGGAGAGCCCAACAAGCTTGCGGACCATGCCGCCGAGCGCATGCGGACGGGCATGCGTGAGGTCATTCAGCAGCATCAGGTCGCGGGCGCTGTGTACGGCGAATCATCAACTTTCCATTTGTATCTTGGTGATGACGCGGCCGACGGTTCCGTGGAAAATCTTGGAGCTGAAAAGATTCGCGGCGTACCAAAGCCCGTCATAAATGCCATGCAGAGCGGGTTGAGAAAGCGCGGGGTGGACCTGATGTCCCACATGAGCGGTATCACCTCAATGGCGCACACGGATGCTGATATCGACGAGACCTTAAACGCCTTCGAGGACACGGTGCAGGAGTTGATCGCGGACGGCCACATTGGCGGTCACTGACCGCTGAATGGATTCTGTCACACAGTTCACACTTGGGGCGGTTGTCGGGACGGCGGTGCTTGGTCGGCGCCTCGGTGTTCGCCACGCCGCGATTACGGGTGGTATTCTCGGGACTCTGCCGGATCTCGACGTCTATCTGCCCGCCGATGACCCGATTGAAAGCTTCGTTGGTCATCGAGGCTGGAGCCATTCGCTGATCGTTCATGCTGTGGTGACACCGCTTATCGCGGAGGGGCTGGTGCGGATGTTTGCCGCGTTGCGTCAGGCTCGATACCTAACCTGGCTGGCCGTCATGCTGTGCCTCGCGACGCACGCCTTGATTGATGCGATGACGGTGTACGGAACGCGTCTGTTCTGGCCTGTCTGGCCCGAACCGCTGGGTGCTGGTTCCATTTTCATTATCGATCCCCTCTATACCTTGCCATTGCTGGTGACAATGCTGTGGGCCTTCTGCCGGCGTGAATGGTCACCCCGGTTCGGGAAGGTGCTTACCGTCAGTCTCGTCATTTCGACGGCTTATCTGGGTTGGACGCTCATTGGTCAGCGGATCGCTGAGGTGCGCGGGGTCGATTTTTTGGCTGCGCGCGGTATTGAACCGGAACGTTTGCTTGCAGGACCGACGCCCCTCAATTCCCTGTTTTGGCGGGTCATCGCGGTTGATGGGCACTACTATTATAACGTCTATGTACCGATTTTGGGAGATGCAGCGTCGGTGACGGCGTACCGTCACGCACGTTGGGAATCAGGCCTCATCTGTTGGGCGAAGCGCGCTACCGCGGGCGACGGTCTCGCCGGGGCCATCGCCCGGTTCTCCGATGGGTTCTATCAGGTGACTTCCCACGGTGAAGCCGTGTTGGTCTCCGACCTTCGGATGGGTATTTATCCGAATTATGTCTTTCAGTTCGCCGTCGCGGCGCGTGAAGGCGGCAAGATCGTTGGTACATCACCAAGTCGCGTAAGGGGCGAGCGACGGCAGATTGGTGACTTGGAATGGCTTGCCGCCGGCATGCGCGGCGCCAAGGCTGTCCGACCGGCCGAAGCCGATCTTATTCTAACGGACCCTCCGGCAAATCTCGCCACTGCGGACAGGCAAACAAATGCGTGTTGATCCGATCTTCCTGCGGCATGTCTTGAAGCGCTTAGGGATACTCTTGCTGGTCGCGCTCGCATTAACTGGATGCAGCCAGTTCAAGGTGCTCTATGCTTTCGGGGGGGAGGCGATCCGGGGTGAGGCGGAATTCTTCCTCGATCTGACGGAAGCGGAAGAAGCAGCGCTGGCGGAGAATGTCGATGTTCTCGTCCGATGGCATCGAATGGAGATGTTGCCCAAATATGCTGCATTTTTGAGTATGACAGCGGATCGCGTTGAGAACGGGTCTCTGCATACTCCCGATGTCAAAGAGACGATTATCCGGATGCGGTCCTTGCTTAAGGAGACGGTGGAAGGGGCGTCACCGATCGTTGCGAGTGTGCTTGCCGATCATACAACGCCGCAGAAAGTGGCCTATTTGAGCGAGCGCATGCGGGAACGTCTGGCGGAGCGGCGCGCGGAAATGGAAGGCGATTGGGAAGAATGGACCGTTGAACGGACGGAACGAGCGGTCGATCGGTTCGAGCGCTTCATGGGTCACGTGACGCCTGCGCAAGAGAAAATCATTCAGCGCTACTTCGAAGGCATATCCGATATGTCGGCCCGCTGGCAGCAGATGCGTGAAATCAGACATCAAGCATTTGTCGATTTTCTGGCGGAGCGGCCGGATCGCGAGAGTATCGCGCGTTTTCTGCCGGGTATCCTGCTCCGGTCCGGAGAGGTCGTAGGTCCGGTTTACACACAGCTCGCCGATAGTTGGTGGCGGGGGTTCACCGGATGGATGGTCGAGATGGCGAGCTCCATGACCCCGGAACAGCGGATGCATTTCGCAAGGACGCTGCGCGGTTACGCGGAAGATATGGTCGATCTTTCCACGTGACGCAGGATGGACCCAGCCGTTGAGGCTCCGGCCGTGAAGCCTACTCTCCCTCGCAAACGAATTGTGGGAGAAAAGACGATGGATTGGACCGAACGGCGGACGCGTTTTCGCGCGTTGATCGAAGGGGGAAAGTGTGTGCACCCCGGCTCCGTCTATGACGCTATGTCGGCGCGTATAGCGGAAGACCTCGGCTTTGAGGTAGGCATGTTCGCGGGCTCGACGGCCTCGCTCGCCGTTCTCGGCGCACCGGACCACATCGTGCTGACCCTCACAGAGTTTGCCGGCCAGGCCTATCGCATTTGCCGTGCCGGTAATCTCGCCTTGGTGGTGGATGCGGATCATGGCTACGGAAACGCGCTCAACGTGATGCGGACGGTGCAGGAGCTTGAGACCGCGGGCGTCTGCGCCGCATCGATCGAGGATACCGACCTGCCGCAGCCTTTCGGAAGCGTCGGCACCCCGCGCATGCTTTCGATCGAAGAAAGTGTCGGCAAGATGAAGGCAGCCATCGAGGGACGGCAGGACCCGAAATTCGTCATCGCCGGACGAACGAGCGCCTGTACTATATCCAACGTCGACGACTGTATCGCGCGTGCGAAAGCCTACGAAGCGGCGGGTGTCGATATGATCTTCCTCGCTGGGGTGAAGTCGCATGACGATATTGAGGCCGTGGCCACGGAAGTGAATATCCCGATGATCATCGGCGGCGGCCCGGCCGCGGACCTAGACCGCTATGCCGAATTGGGCGTCCGCATCGCATTGCAGGGGCACAAGCCGATTATGGCGGCGGTCCGCGCGGTATACGATACTCTGAAGGCGCTCCGCGACGGCACGCCCCATGGCGATATCGAGTACTTCGCCAATGCGGACATGATGAAACAGGTGACCCGTGGAGGCGATTACGATCGCTGGATGCAGGAATATCTCAATGACTGAGATTGTCGTCGAACCATTGACAGAGGAAGCGTTCGCGCCCTTCGGTCAGGTAATTGCCTTGGGGCCCCTCGGTCGCGCGCACTCAACCCGTTACGCCGCGGACGTGGCCAACCGGCGCCCGGATGCGCGGCTCAACGTCTCGATCTCCCAACAAGTACCCGTGCCCTTGCCGTTGCAGGTAAAGTTCATGGAGAAACATCCGCACTCGGCGCAAACCTTTGTGCCGACGGCGATGGAGCGATACCTGGTACTCGTTTGCCCTGCCGACGCCGATGGAGGGCCATCTCTTGGCGAATTGAAGGCCTTTTCTGGAAATGGCAGCCAGGGGATAAACTATCATCCCGATACTTGGCATCATCCGTTTACGGTTCTCGACGCGCCCGGCGAATGCGTTGTCCTGCGCCACGATATGGATGACGACGAGGACACGATCTGGTGCGAGGTAGCCGACGGCATGACAATCGTCGATAGTTAGGGAGGGGCAAATCTCGACCGAGTTCATTCGGGGTCCGGATTATGGCCAAGGTTGCAAATATTACCTCTTCGAACAAAGTGTCGCTTGTGTCGAATGGATGCGGGCGACCTGGACGGGGCGGCGTGAACAATTCCGCGTGTGACGACTTTTTGATCATATACGTTGACGGCGATGCCTGCCCGGTTAAGGATGAGATCTACCGTGTTGCCGGGCGCCATCGCCTGTTGTCTCGGGTCGTTACCAATACATGGCTGCGTCTGCCTGAATCTACGCTGATCGAACTGCAGGTCGTGTCCGGAGGGCTTGACGCAGCCGACGACTGGATCGTCGATCATATCGCGCCGGGCGATATTGCCGTCACGGCCGACATTCCACTCGCCGCGAGGTGCCTTGAGAAGGGGGCGGTCGTCCTTGGACCCTCCGGCAAACCATTCAACGCCGACAATATCGGCGGTGCGCTCGCAACCCGAGATCTGATGGCTGACTTGCGCGATCGCGGCGAGATTCGCGGCAACAATCCGAGCTTTACGAAGCAAGATCGGATACGGTTTCTCAATGCGCTGGAGAATTCAATACAGGCCGCTCGGCGGGCCGCCGGGTAGCCGGAACGCGCGTGTGCACCAGATCAATTTTTGAACTTGGACGATTGGAGTTTTGCCGATGCCCGTCGCCGTTACCGCCCGGCAGGCTAACGAGAGCCGCCAGGGCAATACTTTTCCCGAGGTGATTGAGAAACCCTTCTATCGGAGCCTCTATTTTGGCTCTCCGCCAGCCCGCGGAGGTAAAGTGCAGGAAGACAAAAAGGTGCTTCCGCAGGCGTATCTTATCGAACAACCGGAAGACAGTGTGGTGCAAGCGCATTTCCACGATACAAACCAGTATCAGGTTTTCGTCTATGGTGGAGAAGTCTTTGGGAAGAAGCCGGTCAACGGGCTTATGGTGCACTATGCGAAGGCGCACACGCCGTATGGTCCGATTGTCGCGGGACCAAAGGGCGCGCATTACATGACCCTTCGGAACAATTGGGATTCCGGCGCGAAGATTATGCCGGAAAATCGCGACAAGTTGCGGCGGATAAAGCGCGTGCATCGCGTGGTGGAAGACATCGATATTCCGGACGCGGAATCGTTGCGACATCTGGATGTAAGGACGATCGAGCTCATACCGTTGCAAGATGATGGGCTCGGGACGTGTCAGTTTGATATCGGCCCGGGCCGCGAATGCACGGTAGCGATGGCGTCTCCGGGCGCAGGGGCCTACGCCCTGGTGATCGCCGGATCGGTCATGTTCGACGGTGGGGAGTATGAACCCAATTCGCTTATATATCGTGGTGCGGACGAGGACCCGCTTGAAGTTACGGCGGGTGAAGACGGCGCAAGCGTGTTGCTTTTGCAGTTTCCGCCAGAGCCGGACGGCGAGTAGCGACGTGGGCGCTAATATTCTTGGAAAACGTGATTCTGGCTAACGCTGGCGCGTTTTCGGAATGACGACAGTTTGGGAGAAGAATATGTCACGGCTGGATGGGAAAATCGCGTTGATCACGGGTGCAGCGTCGGGTTTTGGCGCGGCGACGGGGAAAGTCTTCGCGCGTGAGGGTGCGAAGCTCGTTTTGACGGACAAGAACGAGGGAGGTGTGCAGGCGGTGGCGCGCGAAATAGGCAATGCGGCGACAGCCTTGGCGCATGATGTCAGGTTGGAAGATGATTGGCAGCGCGTGGTGGATGAGACCCTGTCGATGCACGGACGGCTCGACATTCTGATGAACAATGCCGGCGTTATGGGTACGGGTGCGGCGCAAGATATCGAGCATATGAGCCTCGACGAGTGGAAATTCGTGAACGAGGTGAACAGCGACGGTGTCTTTCTGGGTTGTCGCGCTGTTATACAGGCGATGAAGGAAAGCGGCGGTGGCTCCATCGTCAACATCTCCTCGACCGCAGGCTTCCGCGCGACGCCCGGCATAGCGGCCTACGGTGCATCGAAAGGAGCGGTGCGTCAGCTCACAAAGTCGGTCGCGGCTTATTGCGGGCGGCAGGGATATAACATCCGGTGCAACTCGATCCATCCGGGGATGGTGCGCACACCATTGGGAGAGGCGGTCCTGAGTTACTATGGTGAGCTCGAGGAAACTGCGAAGAAACGCACGACGACCGTGCCACTTGGGCGCCTCGGTGAAGTTGAGGATGTTGCCAATGCGGCGCTGTTTCTCGCGTCTGATGAAAGCCGTTATATTAACAGTACGGAACTGGTAATCGACGGCGGCATGCTGGGCGGTGGTTAGGAGAGGTGTTCATGAAATTGGGTATTTTTTACGCACTGTAGATTCCGCATCCGTCGTATGATAGCGCGGGGCAGCAACTCTTCGTCAATGACCTAATTAAGTCGACCAAATTATCCTACTGAATTTGTAGGTATGAACTCCCGCGAGCATATCTGTGAAAGCTTCGAGTTGTTTGGAAACGAGTTCATGCCCGAGTTCCAAGACGCGGAGGCGGAACAGCAGGAGTAGAAAACTAAAGTGCTGGCCGCCTCAAGACCGGGCTTGAAGAGGTCGACACCAGTCTCTTCGAGAGCCGTTTTAGCAAGAATTTGGGCGCAGCTGGAGCCGGAGAAGGCCGCGGCTGCAGGGGACGACTAGGCGCGGCTATGCCGCTCGGAAGCTAAACGGGTCGGTCGCCTTGGAGGATGATCCGGTGCATCACCCGGCCTTCCGCCATGTCGTAGTCGCGGTGGGCACGGTGCATGACCGCGCGGTTGTCGCAGAATAACAGATCGCCCGCTCGCCATTTGTGACGGTAGGTATTCGCTACGCCGATCACGCGATCAAGTAGGGCGCCGACGAACTCATTACTTTCCTCGGCCTCGCGCCCGACAATCCGCTCAAGCTTCCCCGGGTGGACATATATCGCCTTCTTTCCCGTTTCGGGATGGGTGCGGATCAGCGGGTGTCGTGGCAGCGTGCCAAATTTTGCACGGGCTTCTTCGCTGATATAGGCGAAATCCTCGATCTTGTTCACGGTTTCCAGTTCTTCCAACGATTTACGCTCATCCGCGGGGAGCTCTGTGTAGGCCGTGTGCATGTTGGCGAAACTCGTGTCCCCGCCCTCGGTCGGCAGCTTCACGGCATAAAGCGCCGTATATTTTGGCGGCCGTTCATGATTGGTGTGATCCGTATGCCAATCACGTGCGCCGAAGGGAATCACGCGGCCCTGCTTGTCGGGCGGCATCTTTCGGCTGTCTAGGACGGCAATCTCCGGATGGTCCTGCATCAAGGTATCGGAAAGATGTTGTTCCATTGTCTCACCGAAGAGGCGCACGGCCGCCAGCAATTGAACCGGATCGAGGGACTGATCGCGGACCACCATGACGAGATGGTCGATCAGCGCCCGCTTGATGCGCGCTAAATCGCCTGGCGGAACCGGCTTTGACAGGTTCGCCCCTTCCACTGCGATCCCCAACGCATTGGACAGCGGTCTGATTGTCAGGCTCACGGCTTCAATCCTCCTCGCATGGCTACCGCAATGTAATCTGGCGTATAATCGGCAACCGCACAGGGTCAGTCGGCGAGGGTCGCGGGATCGGCGTTGCTGCCACACACCATGATGGCAACACGTTCGCCCTTATCTGGTCGGTACGCTCCGGAGGTCAGAGCGGCGAGTGCCGCCGCACCTGCGGGTTCGGCGAGGATGCGAAGGTCGCTCCACAAGCGAATTTGCGTGTCTCGGATGGCCGTATCGTCCACTAATACCGTCTGTTCGATATAGGATTCAGCGATGGCAAAGGCGTATTTTCCAATTTTCCGGGCGCCGAGTGCATCAGCGGCAACGCCGCCGACTTCGACATCGATTGGTGCGCCTGCTTCCCGTGCGGCGTGGAGCGTCGGACAGTTCTTCGGCTCTACGGCGACGATCCGCGTCCGGCCCTGATGCCAGGCCTCCAGACGTGGACGGGCCCGCTCGGCGTGACC
>CAXGSZ010000038.1:0-10710 GCA_964012455.1 uncultured Alphaproteobacteria bacterium | reverse complement strand
ATAGCCGTCAACCGCGGAGTTGTCGTGTGGCGGCACATTGACCGAAGACGTCACATCTTCAGCCAGTATCCGGCCGATCGCCTCGCGAAGGGGGACAGACTCTTCATCCGCGACCGGTGAAATTCGTGCCGCGAGGATATCGAGCGCTTCCGATGTGGTGATCAATCTCTCCGCGCCCGCGAAGCAATCGTCACTCAGTTGCGCCATTTTTTGCAGATCCGCTCAGCTTGCAGTAGGTAACGATGAAACCCGCGATTCCCGGGATGTTATCCAACTCGAGGACCGGGACACTAATATCGGATAGCTTGGCGTCGCTTGCAATCGCAACGATGCTATCGTCCTCCGTTGCCAAGAGTGGTTTGCCCACGGCGGGCCGGTGTACTTCCAGCTTATCGTGGGGATAGCTCTTGAATCCTTCTATCAGCAGTAAATCGACACGTGACATGCGGGCAACGAGCGCATCCATATTGGGTTCACCATGGTCGCGGTTTTCATGCATGAGAGCCCATCGGTTGGCAGAGGTTACCATAACCTCCGTCGCACCGGCGCGGCGATGCTCGTAGGAGTCCTTGCCAGGCGTATCGATATCAAAGCGGTGATGTGCGTGCTTTATCGTTGATACGCTGATGCCAAGATCGGTCAACGCCGGAATAAGCCGGGTCAACAGGGTTGTCTTACCGCTACCGCTCCAACCCGCAAGACCGAGGATACGCATCGAATGCAGCTACTCTGCGCCGCGCGTAGTACCAACGCTGTCCGATGAGCGTGGTTCGGTATTGGGTGTCCCGTTATTATCTTCCTTCATATGCCGCATGCCGATCGCGAGGTAATCATAGCCCGTGATCAGCGTCAGCGCGGCGGCAGCCCAGAGACCGATCTCGCCGATCATGACAGCCGGTATCCAATCCGGTGCTTCAGTACCGACAATCAGAAATCCAAGCGCAAACATTTGAATGGTGGTTTTCCATTTTGCCAGACCGCTGACTGGTAAGCCGGCGCGCAAAGTGGCCAGGAACTCGCGCAGTCCAGACACCAGGATTTCGCGGCACAAGATGACTACGGCGGCCAGGATCGCTAACCCCGATATTCTATCGAACGCGCACAACATCAAAATGACCGAGGCGATCAGAAGTTTGTCGGCAACCGGATCAAGGAACCGCCCGAAACGGGAAATTTCTCCCCGCGCGCGGGCGAGATACCCGTCAAAGAAATCGGTGATACAGGCGGCGGCATATAGCCCGAGAGTTGCCCACCGCGGCCAGCCTCCATCAATCCAAAAGAAAAAAACTATTGGCAGGATCACGAGGATCCGTGAAAGCGTCAATACGTTTGGAAGGTTGATCATCACTTAACCGACCGGGTCCAAATCAGGTAATCCATTCGGGGGGCCGTTCGGTTCCCCGTCATCGTCAAGATATTACTGATCCTCATGAAAGTGACCATAAATTTTCTGGGCAACCGTTCTGCTGATCCCGTCGACGGCCTCAAGATCCGCCAGTCCCGCGCGCGCAACGCTCTGCGCTGAGCCAAAGTGAAGCAGCAGCGCCTTCTTGCGTTTTGCCCCAATACCGGCAATTTCATCCAGTGGGGAGGCCGTCATCGCCTTCGCCCGCCGCGTCCGATGGCTGCCAATGGCAAATCGGTGCGCTTCATCCCGAAGGCGCTGCAGGAAATAGAGCACGGGATCTCGGGGCTCTAACATGATCGGGGCCCGGCCGATACGATAGAGGTGTTCGCGTCCGGCATTACGCTCCGGTCCCTTTGCAATCCCCAACAGATTGACGTCATCGATCCCGAGGTCGGCGAATATTTCCTCGGCAACCGAAAGTTGGCCGCGGCCGCCATCGATGATGACTAAATCCGGCCAGCTGCCGCCGTCGCGGTCCGGATCGTCTTTCAGGGCCCGGGTGAACCGCCGTGTCAGGACTTCGCGCATCATCGCATAGTCGTCGCCGGCAGCGTCTTTCTGGCGGATGTTGAACTTGCGATAAGCATTCTTCTCAAAGCCGTTTAGACTTGAGACAACCATCGCCCCGACCGGACTGGCGCCCTGGATATGCGAGTTGTCGTAAATCTCGATTCGCTCTAGCGGCACATCTATGTCTAGGCGGGTTGCCAGATTTTCCATTAGGCGCCTGTGAGATGCGCTCTCGGCCATCCGGCGCGTCAGAGCGTCGCGGGCATTGGTGGCGGCATGATCGACCACCCGGCGCTTGCCACCGCGCTGCGGCACGATGAGTTGCACCTTTCGCCCGGCCCGGATCGATAACGCCTCTGCGGCGAGGGTCCGTTCAGCCGGAACATCACTCAGCAGCACGAGTTTTGGCGGCGGGTGTTTCTGATAGAATTGCGCGAGGAAAGCACCCAGCAGTTCCGACGCGTCGAGACCCTTGCCGTGTGCGGGAAAATAGGCCCGGTTCCCAAAGTTGCGCCCAGCTCGGAAGAAAAAAACCTGGATGCAGGACTGCCCACCCTCCTGGTATAACGCCACGACATCGGCTTCATCGAGACCCGCGAGGTTGATGTCCTGATGAGCCTGCACCTGTGTCAGCGCGCGGATACGGTCTCGGATCGCGGCAGCTTGCTCGAAGGCAAGTTCCTCGCTCGCGGACTGCATCTGATTTGCCAGAATCTCCTGTACCTTCGAGCTTCGGCCGGAGAGGAACTGACGTGCCTGGTCGACAAGATCTTCGTAGGCCGCCTCATCGATCCGGTTGACACACGGCGCGCTGCACCGCTTGATCTGATACTGCAGACAGGGGCGGCTACGCGCCTGGAAGATCGTGTCGGCGCAGTTTCGCAACAGGAATGCGCGTTGCAGGGCGGTGATGGTCCGGTTAACCGCACCAACGGTCGCGAAGGGACCGTAATAGTTTCCCTTCTGTTTCTGGGCGCCCCGGTGTTTAACGATTTGCGGAAAGCTATGATCATCGGTAATCAGGATGTAAGGAAACGACTTGTCGTCACGCAGTAGCACGTTGTAGCGCGGCCGTAGCTGGTTGATTAGATTCGCTTCCAGCAATAGTGCCTCAACCTCGGTATGGGTCGTGACGAACTCCATCGAGACCGTCTCGGCAATCATGCGCTGCAGCCGGTAGGGCTGTTTTGCCGGCTTGGTGTAATTGGCGACACGCTTTTTCAGATTACGTGCCTTACCCACATAAAGCGCGTCGCCGCGCCCGTTGAGCATGCGGTAAACGCCTGGTCCGCCCGGCAAGGTGGCCAGGTGATTGCGGATGACGTCGACGCCAACCGCGAGGTTCGTCTGCGGTGCAACCGCGGTTTTCGCCGGACGGCGCTCTCGTATCGAGTCTGACATGCCGCCAGTATACCCGATCAAATCGATTTGGGATGCACCCGATGCACCGAAGATCAGCCGAATTCAGAGTTCGGAAACGAAATCCCACGTTCTATCCACGATTCATGTGGATAACTTTGTTGATAGGAAGCCAATTCAGGCCCAAGAGGCCGAATACGCAAGGATTTACACTGTTTGCTGAAAAAATAGGCATTTTTTTAAACCATTGATATGTAATGAATAATTCAATTTTTGGCGTAAGCGTATTCTTAACATTTGAAGAATTCCATGCCGCGGGAGTTGACCCGAGCGCCGACTCGGGCACTGTGCACAACTCCTCCGATTCGGGACTCCAAGAATGCTTGTTTTGCAAGGTGTTGATGCACAAATAGCAACTATTCTATGGTAATGTCCGGCTGCCAACCCGATAGTAAGACCGAAATCCGTCAAGAACTAAAATCACAAATTGTGCGCTTTCCCGCACAACCGCGTACTAGAGTACCAAATTTCGCAATGTTACGTTGCCGCAGAGCTGGTGATCCTCATCCAAAGCGACCGCGCGTTATACCTTGAATGGATTGATGATATTGATGGCCTGGCAAATATCGGTTCCCGGATGCAAAGTCAGAACCGGCTCGCGAATGATCTCGCCGATATTGACGCGATCGAAGGGCAGGTTATCGGCCACGACCTGATCGGCAATATCCTTGCGGTCAACGATCAGGGAACTGAGGCCTTGCTCTCTCATCTGCTGCATCACCTCCCACACCGGCGCCATCTGGTCGATGGTCCGTAGGTTCGATGGCATTACTTCGCTCAACTTGATCTTTGGTTCGTGCTTCATGCCTGGTCCTTGATCTCTCCCGTTAACACCTTCAACTGGACGAAAAACTTTAGCAGGCTGCCCTTTTGGGTCAGAGCCGCCGCTATGTTCTTACAGATCGGGAAGAGTCCTATCTTCAGACCCTGGACGCAGAAGGTAAGCCTGAGCAGCACCAACCCGATCAGAATGTGGTCGAGGTTCAGGATCGGTCGCTGCAGTTCACCCCGCTGAAAGATGGAGATGACCATAATGATGCGAGATCGCGGAGCGAATCCAAAATCTAACACAGTAATGCCTTCAGGCCCTAGGTCATCGAGCGCACCCACAATACATAGGAAACCTTGCCCAGCGCAGCGATGCGACGTCGGCAACAGCACTGCGCATAAACCCGGAACGAACGGACGCCCGCAGCCTGCCATGGCCAGCCGGCGCAATCGCCGTATGTTTTATCATAAGCAACGGTGACAGATATTGCATGGGAGACCCCTCATGAAACCAATACGGATGTTCGCGGCGACGGGAATGCTCGGATATGGCTATGCCGAGGAATCGATCGAGACCGCCCTGTCGATGGACCTGGACCTGATCGCGGCCGACGCGGGCTCGATGGATCCGGGACCCTATTACCTTGGCGCGGGGACAGCCTTCGTGTCGCGCCCGGCGGCGAAGCGCGACCTCGCCCTGATGATGGAGGGCGGTGCCAAAAAGGGCGTGCCGGTGTTCATCGGCTCCGCCGGCGGCGGTGGCGGCGACCCCCATGTCGACTGGCTGATGGAGATCGTGCGCGAGATTGCGGCCGAGAAGGGCCTGCATCCTAAGGTCGCGGTGATCCGAAGCGAGCAGTCGAAGGATGTGCTGAAGGCGAAAGCGAAGGCCGGCAAGATCGCCCCGCTCGGCCCGATCGGCGAGCTGACCGTGGACGAGATCGAAGGCTCCCACCGGGTCGTCGCTATGATGGGACCGGAGCCCTTCCAGAAGGCGCTAGAGGACGGCGCAGACGTGGTCATCGCCGGGCGCGCCAGCGATGCGGCCATCTATGCGGCGATCCCGCTGATGCGGGGTGCCCATCCGGGCCTCGCATGGCATCTCGGCAAGATCATTGAGTGCGGCGCCCAGGTGGCAGAACCGCGTCTTGGCGGTGACGGTGTCATCGGCACGCTCTATGAGGATCACTTTACGGTTGAGCCGGGCCATCCCGAAAAGCGGGTTACCCGCACCCGGGTCGCTGCCCATACGCTCTACG
Organism: uncultured Alphaproteobacteria bacterium; assembly: GCA_964012455.1. Classification (GTDB taxonomy): domain Bacteria; phylum Pseudomonadota; class Alphaproteobacteria; order UBA8366; family UBA8366; genus UBA6544. The sequence goes on along the minus strand of CAXGSZ010000038.1, from coordinate 5,346 downwards.
AGAACCCGAGCCCCTATCACCTGAAAGAGCCGACCGGCCTCGTCGACACGACCCATGCCGATTTCACGCAGCTCGACGAGCGCACGGTGAAAGTGACCGGCAGCCATTTTGAGCCTGCCAACAGCTATACGGTGAAACTCGAAGGCGTGCGGTCACTGGGGTATCGGATGGTCTCCATGGCGGGAACCCGCGATCCGATCCTGATCGACCAGATCGACAACTATGTCGAGGACTGCAAGGAACGCGCGTCGTTCGAGGTCGGTCAGCTCGGCATCGAGCCCGGGACCTTCCGAATCAACGTTCATGTCTACGGCAAGAACGCGACCATGGGCGCCATTGAGCCCGTAAAGGAGACGGCGGCGCACGAGCTCGGTATCCTGGTCGACGTGATCGGCGACACCGAGGAAATCTCCAAGGCGGTCTGCGCCAAAATGCGCTACATCCTGTTGCACGGCGACTTTGAGGGCCGGATGTGCATCTCCGGCAATATGGCGATTCCGTTCTCGCCGTCTGACATGACGGTCGGCCCGGTCTACGAGTTCAGCGTCTGGCACGTCATGGAATGCGACCACCCGCTGGAGGCCGTGCGTATGGAGATGGAGGCGCTCTGATGGCGAAGCTGCGGGATATCGCGAAGGTCATTCGCTCGAAGAACGCGGGCGCGCTGCAATTCACCATGGATGTGATGTTCGAGGACGCGGCGACCTACGAGAAAGCGCGTGACAGCGGCGAGTTGACGCCGCGCAAGCTCGCACCGCTCTATGGGGTGACGGACAATGAGGTCGCGGTGATCCCCTTCGACGTCGCCTATGCGATAAAGATTACCCTGCCGCGGAAGATCCCCTCGGGATCACCCGGCGACACTGACATCTACGGCGCCCAACAGCACGCCCCGCTGCTGGACATCGAGGTCGCGGACTAACGCCAAACCTTCATTCCGGATACTACTCGTCCCGATTGCCGTATTTCGCGGGGCGTTTCTCCAGGAACGCCTGCATCCCCTCGCGGGCGTCGGCGGCGAGAAAGAGGTGGCGCTGGGTTTTGTATTCGTAGGAGAGGGTCTCCGGCAGGGACGAATCGACACCGCGGTAGACGCCTTCCTTGATCGCCGCAAGGGTTGCAGGTGGTCCGTCGGCGAGGCGGCGGGCGAGATTTGCCGTTTCTTCACGGAACCCGTCATCCGCCACCACTCGGTTGACAAGCCCGAGCCGCAGCGCCTCCGCCGCATCGATGCGATCGCCCAGCATCATCAGCTCCATCGCCTTGGCGGTGCCTATCAGCTTGGTGAGAAAGTCGAAGCCGCCCCAGTCCGGCACGAGGCCGATCTTGACGAAACTCTCGGCGAAGACCGCCTTATCACTCGCAATCCGCATGTCGCAGGCAAGCGCCAGGTTCATCCCGCCGCCAGCGGCGGCCCCGTTGACCGCAGCGAGCACCGGCTGCGGCATGCGGCGAATTTGCTGGATGACCTGTCCCGCGATCGCCATCCGTGCCTCCACGACCGACAAGTCGTTCTGAACCTGCAGCTGGGCCATGCTGGCGATATCACCGCCCGCCGAGAAGGCGCGCCCGGCCCCAGTGATGACGACACAACGCACTGCCGGATCGTCGGCACAGGCCTCAAGCCGCTGAAACAACGCCTCCCGCATCCCGTCCTCGAACGCGTTCATCATCTCTGGACGGTTCAGGGTCAAAATCGCAATTCCGTCGGACAATTTGAAAAGCAAGCGGTCGTCGGTCACGGAACACCTCTCTCACATCGCTGGATTGAGGAGTGAGATAGACGGGCGGGGAAGGAAATCACGCAGGGTGCCTCTATCACTGCTCATCGAGATTTTGGCTGATATTTGATATACCTCGCCGCATGTCCAGTGCGACAGCGGAGAACGGTACGATATTTCCGTACATCTCGGGTGCATGGGTTCGTTCCGCAGAAAACGACCACGGCCGTCACGGCGCCTCTCTGTCGGCACGACCTGTTCCGCGACGCGGGGCCGCGTAAATGACTGAGGGAGATGTGTAGGAGTGAGGTCGATGAGCGAGATCAGACAGGCGCCTATTGAAGGGCCGGGCGTGTGGACGGGGGCGGAGCTGGACGCGGCCCTGGCGCAGGTGAAGGACACCCCACTTGAAGGGATCAGCCGAGACAACTTTTCCTTGCCCGTCCTGTCAAGCCGCCTCACCGCGCTCCTAGACGATCTTCGCGCAGGAAGGGGTTTCGCGCTGGTGCGGGGGTTCCCGGGCGAAGGCTACGCATATGCGGATATTGAGCGGATGTATTGGGGGTTCTGCGCCCATATCGGCCAGGGGCTGACCCAGAGCAGCGATGCGAGCTTCATTCACTATGTGACGGACGGCAAGCTGCACCCCAGCCAGGGGCGGCGCGGCGTCGGCTTTCCACGCAAATTGAAGCTGCATACCGACCTGACCGACGTGGTCTCCCTGCTTTGCGTGAGGCAAGCTCCCGACGACCCGCCGAGCCGGACCTCCAGCTCCCTCACGCTCTATAACGAGATCCTGAGGCGCCAACCGGAAGCGCTGGACCGGCTTTACGAGGGCTTCGAGTGGGACCGCATGGACGAGCACGGGCCGGGAGAGACGCCGACCACCGGCTACAAGGTGCCGATCTTCAGCCATAAGGACGGGGTGATCTCCTGCCAGTACAACCGGAACTGGATCAACAACGCCGCAGAGCGAAACGGCACGCCCCTCACCGACGATGAGAGCGAAATCTTCGACCTGATGGACGAGATATCGGCGGAAAACTGCCTTGAGTTTCCCTTCCGCACCGGCGACATCCAGTTCTGCAACAACTACACCTGCTTCCACGGCCGCGCCGCCCATGCGGTCGTCGACGAGGAGGAGCGCAAGCGCGTGCTGATGCGTATCTGGCTCGATACGGACGACCCACGGCCCTTCGCCGACGAAGCAGTGATCCGCTGCGGAAACAGCCGTCACGGCCAGATGGGCTGGACGCCGGCGGAGATGCTCTCCGGCGCCAATACGAAACCCCGTTCCCGGCGCGCCGATAGCGCCGTGGCGATCTGAAGGAGAATACATATGAAATTTGGAATCTCGCTGCCGGTCCGTGAACTCGGCGACGATCTCGGCCTGATCGCGGATTTCGCGCGCGAGGCAGAAGCCCTCGGCCTGACGCATCTCCGGGTGCCGGAACAAGTCTACCGCGCCGGCAGCGGGCCGCTGCACGAGCCGATGACCATGATGACCTATATCGCCGCCATTACCTCGAAGATCGAGCTGGTGCCCTCGGTGATAATCCTTCCGGCGCGGCCAACAGTGCTGGTCGCGAAGCAGGCGGCAACCCTCGACCGGCTGTCGGGTGGGCGGCTTCGCCTCGGCATCGGCGTCGGCAAGAACCCAGAGGAATACGAGGCCCTCGGCGCAGATTTCTCGACCCGGGGCGACCGCTGCGAAGAGCAGATCGACCTGCTGCGCCGCCTTTGGAGGGAAGAGACCGTCGATTTCGACGGCAAGTACGACACACTTTCCGGCGCCGGGATCAATCCGCTGCCCATCCAGAAGCCGATCCCGATGTGGATCGGCGCGGCCGGGCTGCCGACGCAACGCATACGCCGGCGTATCGGACGGCTGGCGGACGGCTGGTTTAATCTCTGCTCGCCGGAAGAGTTCCCCGGCCTGCGGGACGACATCTACCGCGCCGCCGACGAAGCCGGGCGCGATCCGGCGAGCCTTGGTGTCGAGGCAGGGGTCGCCGTCGTTGGCCCACGCGAGGCGGAATGGAAAAGCCGGATTGCCGGCTGGCGCGAGATCGGTCTGACGCATCTCTGCCTCCGCACCCTCGGCGGCGGGCTTGAGAAGGAGCAACACATCGAAAAGATGCGGGAAGCGGTCGCGGAACTGCCGAACGTGTGAGCCTTGGGCTCGTTATTCGGCCGCGGCGTCTTCACTGGGTCTTCCCAGCATCGCCGCCATGATTTCGGGATAGGCTTCGAAATGCTCCATCCCATCGATCACTGTCGAGTAGGAGTGCACCCGGTCGCCCGCCGCATCACGGCTGTCACCCTAGCCGGCAGATATTAGGTAAACGAATCGATGGAATCGATTTCCGCGCCCGCGGCACCTTTCTCGACCAAGCGATTGATCATCTGTTCGACGATGATCACGACCTTGGGACGGAACCCGGCAAGCGAGGTTGAGCTATACCGTGGTTGAGCAGCTTACGCATGCGTATGTGATCAGGCCGGCCCATAAAGACCGCCCAATTCGGCAGCATCGGTCCGACAGTTCTGACCTGATCACGCGCCTCCGGCGACAGGTGATCCGGTCCGCCGAAAGGCGTTGGTTGTTCAGACAGGGCCGCACGTCTTCATAGCGGGTCAGCACTTAGGAGCGAAGCACGTTGCTACAGTGAATGGGATCCTCGTCCCTAAGGTACTGGTATGAAGGATACGGATCCTCTATCACCGCCGGGTCATAGGAGCCGAAGTCAAATGCCATGTCGGGCGCTCCCCTTTGGCCTATTATCGTGGAGCAGCGCGGCACGCGGCCAGAGAGGCGGGGTGCGGCACGATGGCACGGAGGATTCATGCAAGTAGAACGGATAGGCGAGACATTTTTCGCAGAAATCGGCGATATAGACATCGCGGGCGGCTTCGACGAGGCAACCTGGGCCGCTTTTCACGATGCCTATCTTGAGCATCAGGTACTCGCCCTGCATGGCCAATCCCTGACGGCGGCACAATTCCACGCCTTCGGCGAGCGGTTTGGTCCGGTCGAACCGCACACAGTATCGATTTATCACCACGAAGAGTTCGCCGGTATCACCGTCCTCTCGAACCGCACAGAAATGGGTCGCCCGAAAGGCATTCGCGACGCCGGGTCGAGCTGGCACTCGGACTATTCATACAAGCCCGTCCCGGCCAACGCGACGATATTGTACGCTCTCGAGGTTCCAGCAGAGGGCGGCGATACGATCTTCGCCGATCTGGCAGCCGCCTATGACGCGCTGCCCGGTTCGATGCAGGAGGAGCTCAACGGGTTGCGGGTCCGCCAGCAATATCGGTGGTCCCGTGACCGCGCGCATCCCGAAGCCCGCTGGAACCTGTTGAACGACAGGGAACGGGAGAAGACGCCGGAAGTCATCCATCCGCTGGTCCGTACCCATCCCGTGACCGGACGCAAAGGTCTCTATATCAGCGATGCGGTTAGCACCGGCGTGAAGGACATCGTCGGGATGGAAGCAGACGCAAGCCGGGCTCTGATCGACGAACTTTTCACGCACAGCCAGGACTTGCGCTTCCAGGTTCGGTACAAGTGGCGCGTCGGCGATCTCGTCGTATGGGACAACAGAACCCTGATGCACAA
>CAXGSZ010000037.1:0-10821 GCA_964012455.1 uncultured Alphaproteobacteria bacterium | reverse complement strand
CGTTGCTGAAGAGGAGCCGCGCATTGGCAGGTATCTCCGTGCCATGTGCCGCATTGTTGGTATTGGCAAAAATTTGTTCGTTCAGCGTATGTAAGACCGCCATGTAAATCTCCTGCCTCAGCATTTTCGTCACCTCGCACGCCAGGCGACTAAATCGCCAAAATAAACTATTGGTTTCTAAGGTATCGAGATAACTTAAATTTACCGGCACCAAATAGACGCTCACGGAATGTCACAATGAACGACATCGTACACCCCAGCCAATGCTGGGAATGCAATGCATACTGCGGTTCGTTGATAACCATGCGGGACGGCAAGGTTGCAAAAATCGGACCCAACCCCAAGCATCCCGGCTCAAAAGGCGCATTTTGCGTGAAAGGCATCCGCGCGGTCCGAGAATGGACCGAGAACGGGAACCGCCTGTTGCACCCAATGCGCCGCATCGGATCACGCGGAAGCGGCGAATGGGAGCAGATATCCTTAGATGACGCTCTCGACGAGATGGCGGACCGTCTTGCCGCCGTGCAATCTAAACACGGCCCACATTCCATCGTCGGCGCCGTTAGCGGCGCTGCTTTCAGCCGCGGCGCCGTCATGGCACTCCTCATGCGCTCAATCGGGTCACCCAACTGGATGATCAACCAGGACCTCTGTGGCGGCTGCCAGGCGCTCAGCGAAAAACTGACCGGCACGCCTATGAAGAATGGCGAGGATATCGACAACGCACGTACCGCTATGCTCGTTGGCCGCAATCCCTATGCAGCCGATCCTGGACAATGGCAATCGCTAAAGGCCCTGAAAGCGCGTGGGGGGCGGATAATTGTTATCGACCCCATGCAGGGCCCTGCCAGCGGGCTCGCCGATATCTGGCTCAGGCCGCGCCCGGGGACGGATGCCGCACTTGCTCTATCGATTGCGCATATGCTGATTTCTTGGGGCAAATACGACACCGGCTTCGTCGCGGACTGGTGCCACGGCTTCGACGCCTACAAAAAACGTGTCGACCAGTATACACCATCGGTTGCGTCGGAGCTAACCGGTGTTCCTGCGGAGACGATTATCGAGTCCGCCGAAGCCTATGCGGACGGACCCTCAGTATTCGTCCCTGGTCACGGAATCGATGCGTTCAGTGCCGGCGTGCAAACTTTTCGGGCATTCGACTGTCTTGTCGCAATTAGCGGCAACCTCGACCGTCTGGGTGGCAACCGGATGGCGAAGAAACCTAAAGGTTTCCGAAACTATCTGGACCTAATCCACGACCCGCAGTTCCGCCTCCCATTTGACGTCGAGAAACGCACAATCGGCGCGGACCGCTTCCCGCTCTGGGCCGGGCCAGAAGGCTGGCAGACCGCGTGCCATAATCCGTCGGTGATCGAGGCGATGCTCATCGGCCATCCCTATCCAATTCGGGCGATGTATGTCAGCGGTGTTAATATCGTCGTGACCTATCCCGACGCCGCTCGCACCATCGAAGCGATGAAGTCACTCGAATTCGTGGCCGTCGCAACCCAGAACATGAACCCGACAGCAGCCTACGCGGACATCGTGCTGCCGAAGACCACCACCTTGGAGGAGGAAGAGGTCCAACTGATCGGGAGCGGACCCTGTATCGCGTATACCCATCCAGTTCAGGAACCGCGCGGCGAGGCGCGCTCCGACCTCGAGATCGCGTTGGCACTCCGCGACAAACTCGGTGAGCGCAATGCCTTGATACAGGATTTTCTGCCGTGGACTGACCAACGCGCATTCAATGAATATCTACTGGAGGACAGCGACATCGATATCGAGAGTTTGCGCTCGGAAGGCTTTCGGACGTTTTCCTACGACCTTGGGGCATTCGGCGACAACAGTTTTGCGACGTCGACGGGCAAGGTCGAACTCTATTCCGAGCGCCTCGATGCCCTCGGGCTCGACCCTTTGCCCGACTACGTAGCTCCAAGCGCCGACGCAGCCAATGCCGCGGAAAGCGTAGCCTTTCCCCTCTTACTGCTTACCGGGCTCCGGGAGAAAACCTATCATCATTCCCGCTTTCGGGACCAAGCATGGGCCCGAAAGGTTTCTCCGGACCCATTGATCCACATTCACCCGGAAACCGCGTCCGAACACGCGATCACCGATGGCCAGTGGGTTACCGTGTACACATCCGGGACGGATACCGGCTGTCGGGCGACACAGGTGTCGGAAGCAGCGCCAAAAGGCGTCGTGGCTACTGGGATGGGTTGGTGGGACCCGTTTTCCGGGGACCCTGAACGCGGCGCCCGCGACATTAACATCAATGGCGCAATGTCCTATGGCGGCCCTTGGGATCCAGTTACAGGATCGCCGGATTCTCGTGGGCGCCGTTGTAAACTGGTTCCGGCCGCCTAAATCGGAAGGTTGTCGACTCGTTCATCGCTCCCGCAAGCAATTCGAATGATCGAACGCGCGCTTTATGGTCCCAAATTGCGGCCGCAACCATCAATTCGTCGGCGTTGGTCTCCTCTATAAGCGTATCCAGCTTCCCCTTGATCGTCTCCGCGGACCCATAAAACGAACAGCCCAACATCGAGGAGGCATGCGCCTTCTCCATCGGGCTCCAAAATTCCTCTATATCATCGATCGGCGGCGGCAACAGGCCGCGCGTGCCACGCACCATGCGGGTAACGTTTTGCTGCGGCGAAGTGAACAGACGCTTCGCCTCTTCCTCTGTATCCGCGACAATTACATTGCAGCCGACCATTACATAAGGTTTGTCCAATTGCGCTGACGGCTCGAACCGTTCGCGGTAGACGGCAATCGCCTGCATCAATGCCTGCGGTGCGAAATGCGAGGCGAACGCGTAAGGCAGGCCAAGCATCGCAGCAAGCTGAGCGCCGTAGAGGCTGGAGCCCAGAACCCACAACGGCACGTTGGTATCCTCACCGGGGATGGCATGAATCACCTGATCCTCACGTGGCGGCCCAAGCAGCGCTTGAAGCTCGAGCACGTCCTGTGGAAAACTCTCCGACGCCTCCGGGCCGCGCCGCAGTGCCATCCATGTGCGTTGGTCGGTCCCGGGCGCCCGCCCTAAGCCAAGGTCGATACGCTCCGGAAACAACGTCGCCAATGTGCCGAATTGCTCAGCAATGATCATGGGCGAATGGTTCGGCAGCATGATGCCGCCTGCACCGACACGGATATTCTTCGTCCCACCTGCGACATGACAGATACAGACGGCGGTCGCCGCGCTCGCGATACCCGCGAGGTTGTGATGCTCGGCCAGCCAAAAGCGCTTGTACCCCGCCGCTTCGGCATGTTGTGCAAGATCAAGCGCGTTCGACAGCGCATCAGACGGTGTAAATCCTTCACCAATATTGGCGAGGTCGAGAACGGAGAGTTTTACCATGACGTCAGACAACCTAATCTGTGGGCGGCCCCAATCCAGCAAGCTCAAAGGAATTTGTTCTTACTCGTCGCCCGACACGCCGTGGCTCTGTGCTGCGGTAGGGTCCTGCGCGCGCATTAAATAATCGTCCAGGTGCAGCTTGTAAACCATCCACGCCACGGCCAACGCTTCAATCGGATCATCCTCCATCCAGTCAACAAGAATACCTGCAACCGACCAAGAGACTTCGCCTATCAAAATCATACCAGCCGAATGCACCGGTCCTGCGCTCATCAATGCCAGCGCACGAGGACCGAGTGTCAGATCTGTAATGTTTTGGCTGGGGACAGCACCGACACCCGCTTCCGCATAGGTGTAACGCGCTGCCACCGCTCGCAAAGAAGAATTGGGCCAATGCCTTGACAGTCGTACCAATCTCTTCCCATGCACCGGTTAATAGTTCCTGGCAGGAAAGAGTTTCAAACCGGCGGTCTATGTGAGATGAGTTAATCTTTCAAACACTCGTAAGAATTCATGCCTACAGCCAAGAGACAAAAGAAGCCACCCCGGCGCGAAAAAATTATAGAGGCAGCTTCGGCATTATTCGCTCGAAACGGCTACGACGGCACGTCGATGCGAGATATCGCAGCCGAAAGCGGCATCCTAGCGGGCTCACTCTATTACTATTTCGCCTCGAAGGAGGAGATGTTTGCCGCGGTCCACGACCAAGCAATCAATCGCCTTTGCACCGGCACGCTACAGGCCATCAACCCCGCCGCAGACCCCTGGACCCGGTTGCAGCAGGCATCGGAAGGATATCTGACGACGATGCTGTCGAGCGCCACGCAATCCAGCCTTATCATTACGGAGTTCCCACTCCGGCGTTCCGGAAAACTGCGCGCCAAACTCGTGACCGACAGACGGCGGTTCGAAGCGATCTTCAGCGAAATAGTCGATGCTCTGCCATTGGCCCCGGATGTCGATCGAAGTTATTGGCGTCTCGCACTGCTCGGTATGTTGGCCTGGACGCATGTCTGGTACGACAACAAGGGCGACAGCCCGAACCAGGTCGCCCAACAATTGGTAGACCTGCTCAAGGAACGTACCGCGACCCCGTAACCCGACGATCGCAAACTCTGAGGCACGTCACTAAAACGAGGCTCGCATAAATTCTAACGATCGTTTGATAAAACTTTCTGAACTTTATAAACTGCGCGCACTGTATTGCTGCACATCCCACGTCGCGTCACACTTGCCGACGGAGAATGCGCATTGGGCCAACAAAATTGATGAAGGAATCGGCCATCGTCATGAGTACTGAGCAACACTACGACGCAATTGTAATTGGCGCCGGCGTCTGCGGCATCTATCAGATCAAGCGCCTGACCGAACTCGGTATGACGGCAACCGTCCTGGAACTCGGCGGTGACCTGGGAGGAACCTGGTATTGGAACCGCTATCCAGGCTGCCGATACGATTCGGAAAGTTATACCTACGGCTATTTCTTCTCGCAGGAACTGTTCAACGAATGGCATTGGGTCGAGGCATACTCACCGCAGCCGGAGAACCTAAGATACCTCAACTATGTGGCGGACAAGTTCGATCTACGCCGGCATATGCAGTTCAATGTCCGGGTAGAGTCAGCCCGTTGGGACGAAGAAGAAAATCTCTGGCGGCTCGGGCTAGACGACGGACGTGAACTCAGTTGTCGGTTTCTAATCATGGGAACCGGCCTACTCTCGCAGCCGACGATGCCCAATATCGACGGGATCGACGATTTCGAGGGTGATTCCTATCACACATATTACTGGCCGCACGAGGAAGTCGACCTCGCCGACCGACGGGTGGCTGTCATCGGAACCGGCGCAACGGCAATCCAGGTCATCGGCGAGATCGCCGACAAGGTGGGTGACCTCAAGATATTTCAGCGCCGGGCGAACTGGGCGGCACCGCTGAACAACTACAAGATTGATGACGCTAAAATGGCCGAGCTTCGCGCGCGTTATGAAGAAATACAGGCGGATTGCGCGAAGTCGCCCGGAGGTTTCGAACATCAGCCCGACCGTCGCGGATTCTGGGAAGTCGGTCGAGAAGAGCGGATCAAACTGTGGGACCGCTTGTACGACGAGCCCGGCTTCGGCATCTGGCTGCAGAATTTCCGTGAAATCTTCACCGACGAGGATGCGAACGCGGAATTGTCGGAATACATCGCAGACCGTATCCGCCAACGGGTTAAGGATTCAGTCACCGCTGAGAAACTGATCCCGAAGGATCACGGCTTCGGCGTGCAGCGGGTACCCCTCGAGACCAATTACTACGAGGCCTACAACCGCGACAACGTCCAGCTGATCGATATCTCAGAAACGCCGATCGAGCGCGTTACGACAACAGGTATCAAGACCTCGGAGGCGGAATACGAATTCGACCTTATCATATATGCGACAGGGTTTGACGCGATCACAGGTGCTTTCGATCATATCGATATTCGCGGAACCAACGGCCAAAAACTCAAGGAAAAATGGGACAGCGGGGGCATTCAGACGTATCTCGGAATTTTCGTGCATGGATTTCCGAACATGCTGATGCCCGCGGGCCCACAAAGCGGCTCCGCATCCTCCAATTACCCGCGCGGAATTGAGAACGGCGTCAATTGGGTGACCGCCCTCCTCGAATACGCACGGGCACGCGATATAAAACGCGTCGAAGCTGGCACCGAAGCCGAGCGCGAATGGACCGAGCATGTCGTCCAGATGTACTCGATGATGCTGATGCGGAAAGCCCGATCCTGGTTTACCGGATATAACTCGAACGTCGCGGGGCACGAATACGGCAATCCGCGCTATCTCGTCTATAACGGCGGCGCACCAAAGTACGTCCGCCGGATAGACCAGGTGGCCAGTGACGGCTATACAGGTGTCGAGATGGACGGCGTAGCCAGCGAGCGCGCAGCCGCGTCGTAACGAGGCGAGAGACACGGTGGCAGTAGACAAGTCGGATTGGGTTGCCGGCAAGATTCTGGCGAATCAGGCCGCGCAGCGCGGCGAAGCGCCCTTCATGCAATTCGAAGACGGCCGGATGCACACCTATGGAGAAGCCCACAGGCTCTCCAACCAGGCGGGCAACGGTTTCGCGGCGGCCGGCGTCGACTTCGGCGAGAATGTCGCCGTCATGATGAACAACTGCCTCGAATATCTTTGGACCTGGATCGGCCTCGGTCGCATTGGCGCAATTCCGGTAGCGATCAACACAGCGCTTCGGGGCACCTTCCTGACCCATGTCTTGACCAACACCGGATGCCGCATCGGCGTATTCGACCCGGATTATCTCGATTGGCTCGTCGATATCGAGGACGACGTGCCCGACCTGCAGACGGTCTACGTTTTCGGTGAAGGCCCATTACCCGCCTTCAAGCGAATCGAAATCCGTTCCTTCGACGAAATCCTGAATGGTGCTGAGCACAACATCGACGTCGAGATAAGCTACCGGGACATCGGGACGGTAATGTTCACGTCGGGAACCACCGGTCCATCGAAGGGCGTCTTGATGCCGCACGGGCACCTCTACCTGTACGGCGAATGCATGCGCACGCATATGCAAATCACGCCGGAAGACAAGTACTACATTACTTTGCCGCTGTTTCATGCCCAAGGGCTGCTCATGATGAGCTATGGGACCTTGATTGCCGGCGCGAGCGGCGTATTGACCAAGATATTCCGGGCGTCAAGCTGGATTGACGATATCCGGAAATACGAGGCGACGTTGACCAATCTCCTCGGCGCGATGAATGACTTCGTTCTGGCGCAACCACCGAAGCCTTATGAAGGCGACAACAAGCTCCGGATGATCAGCGCCATCCCGGTCACCGATGAAACACTGTCACAGCTCAAGACGCGCTTTAATGTGCCGAAGTTCAATGAGCTATTCGGCATGACCGAGTGCAATTTGCCGGTCGCACGTCCCTTCGACGCGCCGGAGGAAGCAGGCTGTTCCGGCAAGGTCTGGGATGACTATTTCGAAGTCATTATTGGCGATCCGGAAACCGATGAAGAGCTGCCCGTTGGCGAAGTCGGCGAAATTCTGGTCCGCCCAAAAGAGCCCTACTGCTTCATGCAAGGCTATAACGGGATACCCGAGATGACCGTCCAGACATGGCGCAATCTGTGGTTCCACACCGGGGACGCCGGCCGTCAGGACGAACGCGGTTACATTTGGTACATTGACCGGATCAAGGACACGATCCGGCGGCGCGGCGAAAACATATCGTCTTACGAAGTTGAGTCGGTTCTCTTAGAGCATCCAGCCATCTCCGAAGCGGCCGCAGTTGCCGTGAAAGCGGACCAAGGTGGTGAAGACGAAGTGTTGGCCTGTCTCGTTCTCGAACCAGGCGCCGGCGCGCCCGACCCAATGGAGCTCCTTGATTTCTGCGTGCCCCGCATGCCGTATTTCGCGGTGCCCCGCTATATCGACATCGTTGACGAAATTCCCAAGACACCATCCGCGAAGATCCAAAAGAACAAGCTGCGCGAACTTGGCCTCAGCCCGAATAGTTGGGACCGCGAGACTGCAGGCTACAAGCTGACCCGTAAGGGGCGCCTCGCCTAATTTTCTAAACGGGTACTGCCTGCTCAGGCGTGAACTCAAATCCGGTCCGTTTCAGCATACGCCGTTCGGTCGGCGAGAATGCATCCCGGCTGTGCATTGTCGAGGTATTGTCCCACATGACGAGATCACCGACACGCCAGTCGTGGTGATAGAGGAATTCGGGCTGCGTCGCCCATTCGAGAAGTTCGCCCAACAAAGCATCACCTTCCGCTGCGTCCATCCCGTTGATCCCCGCCGTGTGGGCCGGGCTGAGATACAACGACTTGCGGCCGAGCAGCGGATGGGTCCGGACCAGCGGATGCTGGACCGGCGGCTTCATCTGGCGCTGCTCTTCGCTGAGCGTAATGTTCTGCGTCGTCACCGTCTTCTCCACCGAGAAATTCTGCCGCAATCCCGCAATCCGTTGTTTCATTGCCTCAGGCAACGCCGCATAGGCGCCAGCCGTGTCACAGAACCAAGTGCCGCCCCCTTCGTTCGGCACTTCGATGCCGTAAAGCAAGGTCGAGAAGACAGGCAACTCGGAGTAGGCCTGATCCGAATGCCACATCAGGTCGCCATCTCCAAGTTCGCCAAGATTGCGACCATCTTCCTTGATGTTGGAGATCAACATGATTTCCGGTCGCGTCTGATCGTTGAACTGTGAGCGAAAGTGTACGAAAAGCGGACCGAAACGTTCGGTAAAGGCGACCAGCGCATCATCGCCTATTTCCTGTCCGCGAAACACCGCGATTTTATGTTCAAGCCAGATGCGCTTTATTTCATCGAACTCGGCATTCGACAGTTCACGCGAGAGATCCACTCCGGAGATTTCCACCGCGAAGCTCTGGCCGCGCAATACTGTTTCCATGACTGCCTCTGCCTGACCATATGGGACCACGTTCTGGGTATAAATCTAACCCGCGCCCCATCCGCCGCCACCGGCAGTTTCGATCCACAGTGCTTCACCCTTCTTGAGGCGGCCCGCGGGCGTCTTTGACGAAAGTGGTGTCCGGCTGCCATCCGTATGCTCGATGGCAAAATTCGCAACACCGCCGTCTCCACCTCCCGCGGCACCCGGCGCGGGGTTGAAGGCGCGCTCATACAGGAGTGAGAACTCGATATCATCGGCGAGCGCGCGAATCACCTTGCGGGCACCCATACCCCCATCATGCGTTCCCTGCCCGCCCGAACCATCGACAAATTCGTACGCCTCGATGCGCAGCGGCAAACTCGCTTCCGCAGTTTCACAGGGCAGGTTCATGGTGTTTCCCATATGCACCCGGTGCCCGTCGACGCCCGGTCCTTGCGGCGACGCGCCCATTCCCCCACCGATTGTCTCCATATGCACGAAACGCCGGCCACGTTCCGGATCGACACCGCCAAGCGCAAACACGCCCGCGCAGCCATAACTGCCGGCAATCGCACGGCTGGGAATGGCCGGAGCGAGCGCTTCGAGGAGCACATCAACGATGCGGTTAGAGGTTTCCGTATTAGCGGCCACGACCGGTGCAGGATAGACCGGATTGACCAGGGAACCCTCCGGTGCGGAAATTTCGACCGGACGGTAGGCGCCCGAATTTGGAGGCACCGCCCCGCCGGCAAGCGCCAGGATCGTGTAGTAACAGACCGACGCCGTCACCGCGAAAGGAGCACTGACCGGCCCGCGCGCCTGTCGTCCTGTTCCCGCAAAATCGAAACGCAATCGACGCCCTTTCTTTTCAATTGCAACAGAGATCCCGAAGTCTCCATTTCCGGAATCCTCACTGTATCCGTCACCGTCGAGATGTTGCGTCGCGCGGTATGTCCCGTCAGGAATATCGTCGAGCACAGCTTCGACCATGCGTTGACTGTAGTCCTGGGTCTCCGCGAATATCTGGCGCACGGCGGGCCCGCCATAGCGTGCGATCACTTCCTCGACACGCTCTACGCCGCGCGCGTTGCAGGCGGCTTGCGCCCGGAAGTCACCAAACCGGTCGTCGGCAATTCGCACATTCGCAAAGAGAAGCGTCCAGACCCCGTCATCCGGTTGCCCTTCCCGCATGATCTTAACCGGTGGCACGCGCAATCCCTCTTTCACGATTTCATCGGTCACAGAGGAGGAGCCTGCCGATGATCCGCCAATATCTGGCCAATGCACGCGGCTGGCGGCGAAGCCAACGACCCCATCTGCATCGAAGATTGGGGTCAATAGTGTCATGTCCGGCAAATGGGAACCGCCGGAATACGGATCGTTGTTGAGAACGGCGTCACCCGACCGCCACGTCTCAAGCGGGAAAGCGGCCAAGACACCCTTGGCGGAGAACGGCATCGCCCCGAGATGCACAGGAATGTCGTTACCTTGCGCGACCACATCACCCTTGTGGTCCAAGATCGCACAGGAAAGGTCCGCCGACAGACTAAGGAGCGGCGAAAAACTCGCACGCATCATGACCGATTTCATCTCTTCGCAAATCGCGTAGAGGCCGCCTCGAACCACTTCGAAGGTGACGGGGTCATCATGCAAGATCGACGTAGCGGTCATCGGCCTTCTTCCCTATCGCTGAGAATGAGCACACCGGACGGGCGGACTGCCAACGTCTGTCCGGACAAGATGCGGATCGTCGCCCCGAAATCCTCGACGATGAGCGGGCCGTCGAGCGTTGCACCGCTTTCAAGGGCGCTGCGGCGCCACACAGGCACCTTATCGCTCCGGCCGTCACCGTCGTAGATTGCACGAGACCGCGTTGCCTTCGTTACATCGCGAGCTGACGTTTCAGGCCAGCCACCGTCGTGAACGGTGCCGTGAGCCACCAGCCGCAGGTTAACCAACTGAACCGTGTGCTCCGCAAGATCGTACCCATAGGTGTCTCGGTGGGTTTCGCGAAACATCGTTTCAATCTTTGCAATCGATGGCGCTT
>CAXGSZ010000036.1:0-10833 GCA_964012455.1 uncultured Alphaproteobacteria bacterium | reverse complement strand
TGGACCGAACGCAGCGACCTTGCGCCGTCATTCCTTGAACTGGAAGAAAGTCTCTTTCTTGCGGAAATCAAACGGCGCTTCGGAACCTGGCTGGGCGCCCTCGAACTGGAAGGTCCACGCTTTTCTTACCCGCTCGGTCTTATGCACGCCTCAAGATACACAGATCAGCGCCTTGCGCTCATCAGCGAAGCGGCTCATGCAATCCATCCCATCGCCGGACAAGGATTGAACATGGGCATACGCGACGTCGCGGCGCTAGCAGAAGCAGTGGTTGATGCCATTCGTCTCGGGCTAGAACCAGCGGATCCGACTGCGCTCGCCCGCTATGAGAACTGGCGCCGGGTCGACAACACCACATTGGTCGCTGTGACCGACGCCTTGAACCGGCTATTCTCCAACGACATCGCACCGATACGCGCCGCGCGGGACACCGGATTAGCCGCTGTCGGCCGAGTGCCGCCCTTGAAGCGTCTCTTCATGCGCTACGCGATGGGGGTTGCCGGCGATCTCCCGCGCTTGGTCCGGGGAGACTTACTTTAGATCAGACAATCGGCGTGCTACGCAGAGTTCTAGGCAGGGAGTTATCAAATGATCCCCGCGCATTTTGCAGGATGCGATTGTCCCGAATCAGCAAATCACCCTTACGACACATGCGCCGATAGATGATACTTTCGTCGCGAAGATAGCTGCGCCCCTCATCAATCAAATCTTGCGACTCAATCATCGGTCGCTCTTTGATACGAATGGTCGTCAGACGGTTCACCGATACCCCGACGGCATCCGTCCCAGGTTCGCGATACAGAATCGGATGATTGGCACGCGGTGAGCCTAGCGAAGCCGATTCCAAATCCCGGAACTAGGTATTGTCCCCCTTAAAATCTTAGAGATGAAGGCAAGACTTTTCTTCCAGCCGCTGGCGCAGCGATTCCGGCATTGCGTCATAGGCGCGTCGTGTGAACAAAACTCGTATCGCCCCCTTCTGCAGAAACTTCAATGTCATAGAGGATAAGCGCCTTCAGCGGATTTTCCTGAAACAGCTGATCGTGATGGAAATCGAATTTACCATCGCCAAGGATACCATCTTCCCGCGTTTGGGATACGAATTGCGTCTCGGTGACCGCGCTCTGCTAGACATAGTAATCCTGGCGTATCACGATATCGCCAAAAATTTTCGCGAAATCCGCCTGATTCGGGGCCGAAATATGCTCATCGCGCACCAACAAAAGCCTGAAGTCCACGAGTACTCCTCGCAGCCGTGACTTGGCGCCGTCGTCGAGCGGCGCTGTGAGGTCAGCGCAAAGAAGCTCGGCTCCAATGGCCTCGGATAGTGACCCTAAGGCAATGTTGTTTTCATCGTCAACAACAGCAGACATGTCGGTCTTACCTATCTCTTTACCCAAAATTGTGGCGTCATCACATCGCTCGGTTAACTCCGGCGCGCTTGACAGTCGGCAGAGGCAAGCCGCAGCATCGATAAAATACAGGACACAGGGGAAGGAAACGAAAGTGCCCAAGCTTCGACATATTGCCGTCACCGTACCAAATTTGGAGGAAGCGGCGAGTTTCTACGAAAAAACCTTTGGCATGATACGTGCCACAGAATCCGACATCGCGATCCTGCTGACCGACGGAGTCGTAAGCCTGGCAATCTTGAAGTTCAAAACCGATGAGCAGGCCGGCGACGAGCGTGGAAAGAACTTCCACGGGCTTCACCACATGGGATTTGTCGTCGAGGACATCGAGGGGATGCAGGGGACTATCGAGGGCAATGGGGGAAGCTACCATATGCAACTCCCGGACACGCCTGAAGGTGCATCCGAGATTAAATTCCGCGATCCAAACGGGGTGGTTTTCGACATCGTGACGGCACAGTACGCCGAAAAGGCCTGGAGAAGCGAAAGCTGATACGGGCGTCCGCCTAGTCGACGTGCAAAACAGCCTTGCCGAGAAATTTCCGTTCGATGAGATCGCTCGCAAAACGGTTGATTTCTGACCATGACGCCTCACGTTCGATCGCGCAATTGAGACGCCCCGCCGCGACAAGAGAAAGCAGCCGCGGGAGATTGTCACTGGGTGGTGAGAACTCGCTTTTCGCATAAAGATGAAAGCCAAGAATTTGTGCGAGTCCAATGCGCATAAATTGCCCAATGTCGACAGGAATTTCTGGTGTGTCGGTAACCCCGTAGCAGACACAGATCCCATCTGGCGCCAAAGCCGGAATCGCGTTCGCTAAAATCGGTCCGCTGACACCGTCAATAATCAAACGATAGCCGCCATCGGATACGAACTCCACGCCACCCGACGTAACGACGACCGGATAATCGCCAAGATTTTCAATGAAATGCCGTTGCTCCGCACGCCGGATCTGTCCGCAAACATCCGCGCCGGCGAGCGCCGCTAGCTGGAGTGCAAATGCGCCGACACCCCCACTCGCTCCGGTTACCAAAGCCTTTCGCCCGAGAAGTGCCGTCGCCGCATCTACGGAATGTAGAGCGGTCAATCCCGCCACCGGCAAAGTGGCAGCTTGTGCGTCGCTCACACCGTCCGGAATGGGTGCCAAATAGGATGTAGGCACCGCGACATATTCCGCAAAACCCTCCATTCGGGTCGAAAAACCGACAACACGCGTACCCGTTACCGGGCCGCTTCCGTCAGCCGACGTCTTGTCTACAGTTCCAGAAAAGTCCCAGCCAATTTGCAATGCACCATCACTTGCGCGCTCGGCGCGGCGCAATTCACCCCGATTGAGTGAGATCGCTGACACCCTAACCAATGCTTCGTTGGAAAATAGAGGCCGCAATGGACCGGAAGTCAGTGCAACAATCTCATCAGACTTCTTGGAGGCGACAACACGACGGATTTTGGATGAGGACATCGAGTTATTTTCCTTTTAAAGGGTCGGTCAGAGGTTTCGTAATTTACTGGCTCATCGTAATGGGAGAGCAAGATCATAACGAGGCCGCCAAAGTAGGTGACAGGCAACATTAGGAAAGTGGTTTCGTATGCCGCCGCATCGTATATGCGCGCCCCATTTGACGTGGATCCAGACCAATTCAGATCGAGCAACCAACCGGCGACCGGTTGAAAAGTCGCACCTGAAAGTATCATCAGCATATTGGCAAATGCACATGTGGAACCCCGGGTTGCCGCAATCGACAAGTCCCCCGCCATTGCGTAGCTCTCGACCGGCGACAACCAACCCTATTCAGGCCGCGACCTCTATGGCGACACGATCGAGACCCACGCCTTGCCGGTCGGACTGCCCAATGTACCCCTGGAATTTCGCCAGGACGAAGTTGACACACCCGAGAAGGCGCGAATCTGGACGGACCTATCGCCAGCATCCTGTAGCCAATTCTGGAACGTCCGGAAATCCGCGTACTTTTTGCAGGAAAAAGTATCAATGAATGATACGCGAGACGATTTCACAATTGGCATCGTAGAGGAATATCTGCTGGTCGATTCGGAATCCCACGACCTCGTCGTCGACTCGACTGAGCGGGTTCTCAAGGACTGCGAGGCGGCAATCGATTCGGGCATCGGCGGTGTAAGTCCGGAATTCCCTCGGGCGCAGGTCGAAGTCGGAACAACTGTATGCCGCTCAATCTCGGAGTCACGATCTAATCTGCGCACACTGCGGAGAGCCGTTGCGGGTGTGGCAGAAGAACACGACAGGAAAATGAATACTGCATCGACACACCCCTTTGCGAACTAGTCGCGCCAACGAAATACGGACAAGGATAGGTAAAATATCTTCGCTCAGGATATGCAGCACCTCGCACACCGGTTTCTGATATGCGGAATGCATTTGCATGTCGGCGTCGAAGATACCGGAACACCGCATTAATCTGCTCAACCAGACCTCCTATTTTTTACTCCATTTTTTGGCGCTCAGCACGTCGTCTCCATTCTGGATACGGGGCTCAAATCGCACCGCGTCAGCGTATTCGAGGAGATGCCGCGCACCGGCGTTCTCGAAAAGGTCGACAGTTATGGAAAGTACGATGGACACGTCCGGATGCTGGTTCCAGCCGGCCTCGTCGAAGATGCGACCAAGAATTAGTGGGATGTGCGACCAAATGCGACGTTCCCCGTCCTGGAATTTCTCATCGCCAAAATCTGCACCCGCCTAGAAGACGGTGTCACGATTGCAGCGCTGTACACCTGTCTACTCTCCCTGCTGCGTCGTCTCAGACGCGAGAACCATCGCTGGCGGGTCTATTCAAATATTTTTTTGTGCGAAAATCGATGGCTCGTCCAACGCTATAGGGATGATGACGGCCTCGTCGATTTCGGGTGCGGAAAGCGTGTCGCCTATCCTAACTTGCTTGAAAAGATAATTGAGCTGGCCGGCGAAGACGCCCGGGGACTCGGATGTCTCGCAGAGGTTAAACAGGCGCGAGAGATTGTCTCTGAAGGTACCGGCGCCCATCGCCAGCCGGCGGTACATCAAGAAGCGCTCGATGTGGTGCCGACCAAGGTGAAACCCTGGTGGCGGTCGTCGATTGGTTAGCAGTGCAAACCTTGGAAGGCGTGCAATAGTATTGAGGGACAAAATTCCTTAGGCCGTTCTTAGATGTGCTTCTCGAGGCGAATGATCCCTCCGCCTTAAAACCGCACTGTCATGCCATCGACCAGGGAACGACGGAAGGCTATTAACCCAGGTACCGTACCGGCGAGCAGGCCAGCAACCAGGACCAAACCGATCAGCCCCAGTTCGGAGTGCCCTGGTAGATCCATCGATATGTGCATACCGATAAGCGCCTCAACGATCGGCCTCCCGATCGCTAGAGCAGCGTAAAGCAACGCCATGCCGCACAAAATTCCCGACAGGGTGAGAGCCCATGCTTCCAGCAATAGCAAAGCGAAAACGTGTCCTGGACCGGCGCCCACGGACCTGAGTATCGCCATCTCTCTCCGCCGACCCTCAATTCCCGCAAGCAGCATCGCGGCCATGCCGAGCAGGCTTGTAAGGACGACGAAAAACGTGACGGTAGATAGGAGGCGTTCCGCCGTACCCACGGCCCGCCACAGCTCATGTAAGACAACACCAGGCAAGACCGCGGTCAACGGCTCCCGTGCATAGCCGTTGAGCTGCCGCAGCATCTTGAATGCGGCACGTCGTGACTTGAGTCCGATCAAGACGGCCGTAACCGTACTCGGCTTCAATTTCATTGAGCGGACTTCATCCGCTGTGATTCGGAGGCCCGGCACACGCGCACCGCCCCGCCAGTCGATATGGATCGCTTCAATACCGTCGAGACCGACATGAATCGTATTGTCGACGGGTGTCCCCGTCTTCGTGAGGATGCCGGATACGCGGAACGGTTTGTCACGGTGTTCGGCCGAAGCGGCGTCACCGATCCCATGAGTAATAGTGAAGGTGTCTCCAACCTTGTACGCCAGCTTCGCGGCAACGTCGGCGCCCAGCACCGCGTCGAAGACATCCGAGAATGCTGTACCGGCGTCGAACTTCAGCTTGCGCTTGCGACCGTGTCGAAAGTGGCGGAAATAATCTTCACTTGTGCCGAGCACCCGGAAGCCTTTATGAGAATCGCCAAGCGCCAATGGTATCGACCATGCGACCTTCGGATCGGAAGCGATTTTCTCATAGACCGCCCACGACATCTCACTAGTCGCATTACCGATACGAAAGACCGAATAGAGCAACAGTTGCATCGAACCGCCGCGTGCGCCCACGATAAGGTCGACGCCTGAGACCGTATTGGCAAATCCTTCGCGTGCCTCCGTTCGTATCCGCTCGACGCCCAGCAATAAGGTTACACCGAGGGAAATCGCGGCAATCGTCAGCAACGCAGTCGTACGACGGTTGGCAAGGCTGGCAAACGCAAGGCGGAGAATAGGCATCATAACGCGCGATTTATCTCAGGCAGCGAAACACCACGGTCGAACTGATTAGCTAGGCCCGTGTCGTGGCTGACGAACACCAACGTTGCGCCGCTTTCCCTGCATTCCTCCAACAATAGATCGATAAAGGCGTTTCGCGCGTCTCCGTCCAATGCCGAAGTCGGTTCGTCGGCCACGACCAGCTCAGGCGCACCAATCAGCGCCCGGGCCGCCGCGACCCGTTGTTGTTGCCCCACACTCAACCGCGAAACTGGTCGAGACGTCTCCGCCGACAACCCCATACGGCCTACCAACCGTTTGGCCTCCGCTTCGATACTCACGGCGGCGCGCGTCGCCCGCTGTTTTCTCGGTCCCGAAAATCGGCAAGGAAGAGCCACGTTCTCAATCATCGAGAGATATGGCAGGAGATTGAACATCTGAAAGATCACGCCGACATTGTCGGCCCGGAAGGCGTCTCGTTCAGACGCCGCCATCGCAGTGAGGTTTTGACCACGGACGGTAACCAATCCCATGTCTACCGCGGCAATCCCACTTAAAACGTTCAGCAGTGTCGTCTTGCCGCAGCCGCTCGGCCCTTCGACAAAGACCCGCTCACCGTCGTCGATACTGAATTCGTCAATTTCCAGGACGACTGGCTCCTCCGGATTCCATCGATATCGGAGGTTTTCCAAAGCAATCATTCTACACCGCGATTGGCCTCATTGATTTTCATAGCCTCAGGCGGCTATCACGTGGTGTCAATTCCTGCCAGTGCTGTTCTTTCGGGCCGACCACCGCGGCATCAACTTCTTTCAAACTGGTAAATTTTCGAAATAGGCCGATATAAACGTGATCAAGCTTACCTGGCACATTGCAGGTGTATATGCGGCGCATTCCAAATTCTCGGTGGGATACATCCGCCTTCCCATTGGCGTCTTTCCCAAACTGGGCGTGCGCTTCCGAAATTTTGCATTTAGCCGCGTTGGCAGGTGCAAATATCGAGGTATCTTCGCGCAAGACCTTTAGCGCCTTCGTCACGGCCGCCCGGTCGGTATCTGATTCCGCCGCATGTTCGAAACCGACAATATCCGCACCTGGCGCATGCAGTTCAATTTCAAGGGTTCGGCCGTCGACGAGCACGCTCAGATTTGCTGCACCGTGCTCATGCGCCCCATGGCTTTGTTTGTTGTGACCGTGTTTGTCGCGACCGTCCCCGGAACGTTCTCCCGCCGCGCCTGGCAGAATAAGAATTATTGAAAAAAGCACCACCAAAAGGGCCCGAAACGTCATACCGATCTCCAGAGCGATTCCAAATTCGTTATGTTATAGCATATTCTAATATAAACCTGCGGAAAAACACTATGGGATCCATACGCTTAGTGGCGATAAAGTTCGATGTCTGTTGCTTCCATCGTGTAGCCGGATTCAATATTGGCCGCCCCATCGACATAGGATAATTTTTTCGTCGCATTCGTGATTAAAAGGCGCCCCGTAATGACGACAGGCGTGTAGATGTCGTCGAGCTGATATGGCTCCGTAAGGCGCACCAGGACAATCTGATTGGGCGGCGGCGGTGGCGTGTGGATACAGGCGCCAAGATACGGAACGAGCAGAAACTCCGTAACCCCCTTATCCGAGAACTCGAGCGGCAGCGCAAATCCAGGCATTTTGACGTTCTGCCCCTGTAATTCAGGCACGGTCCTGCGATCCTGCTCCGCGATAATTCGCTCGATCTCCCGTGCCTTTTCGACAAGGGCCTCGACTTGAAGGCCTTGGGATTTCAGCTTGGTTGTCATTTCAATGCCTACCTGGTGGGTCGGCCCCTCTTTTGGGGTAAGGCCCTCCTCCACTTGCTTTCGAATTCCAAGAATTGCGAAAAGGTCCAACCTCTGATCGGGTGATAGATGCGTGAAGGGATCATCGATCGGGATGTACTTCGGAGCCATATTCTCCCAATTGATGTCGCGCGGTTCCTCGGCAGCATTCGCCGCAAAGGCCGTCGAAATCGCAATCACTATAGCGATTAAGTAAAGACGCACGGGGCCTCTCTTATATTCAATCGCGGAATTCTATCTGTCAGCGGGCACCCCCGCAAAGTCCCTCAACCGCAGAGGTAATTGTATTGCTTGATCACTTCCGAACAGGAGCTCCCGTTGGACATCCGATCGAGCTATCATCTGATTGCCCCGTAATACTGGGGGGTTTTTCTCACCGGTGATGCGGCTGAGACCATTGCCAATCGTGCTCGCGATACCCAGTTTCCGTTTATACACTTTGATTACAGGAACTGGTTATGGGCAAGGAATTCGACCAAAAGACCAAGACCGAACTTGAAGCAGCGGCATTTCGGACGCTCGTCGACCATCTGAGAGAACGCACGGACGTGCAGAACATTGACCTTATGAATTTAGCCGGCTTCTGCCGAAATTGCCTTTCGAAGTGGTATACGGCAGCGGCTAGTAAAAAAGGTATAGAGCTCGAATACGAAGAGGCGCGCGAGATTGTCTACGGCATGCCATACGGCGATTGGAAGGATAAATATCAAAAGGAAGCCTCGGCGGTTCAGTTCGCCGAGTTCAAAGAAGCAAATTCGGATCATTGATTCAAAGCCTCTTATTGCAACTTAAAAAACTCTCCGAAAAATTATCTGGTTGTGAAACTAGTTTAATCCTGAAGCCGTGACTGGTTTCTACTCTGCGGCTTCAAATGACGAATGTCTCGCGGGAAGGAATCGCACGCGCAGCCATTAGACGATAATGTGTACAGCCGACGAGAAAAATGCGGGCTCGCCTATCGACCGCCTTATCGGAACCGTTTGGGCTAGCGTCCAGGAACGGTCAAACACAGCAAAGCGATTTCGCATACTACTCGACGCGTTGGAGCTCCCTGTTTACGAATCAAACTACGAAGAACGGCAACCCGTCATCGAAGGTCGATCGTTTTTTGTCCGATGGAGGAAGACCGTTGCGGCAATCTCGCACGGACGAAGCTCGCTAAGGCGTGCTAGTTCTCCCAGCGTCCTTGAGCGTGCCACTCGATCTGTTCAGCGTAGCCAAAATTGTAACTTTCCCGACTCAGAGCGAGTTCGGTGCTGTCTTTTGCATCGACACCAACCGGAAACGGTTCGTGAAGGAAGTTGCCGTGCCTGTCCTTGCCGCGCACAAGCATCGCCCTTTGGGGTGTAGTCCCAATATGACGAACGGAGGCGGGCACATAGCTGATGCCGTAGCCAATACGGCGGTCATCGGAATTGTTCGGAGGGGAACTGTGGATACAGAGCGTGTGGTGCAATGAGAATTGCCCCATCTTCAATCGGCCGCGCACGGTATGTCCTTTGTCGAAGCGTTCTTCGATCGTCTGTCCACCGCCGTTGATGCTGCTCGGGTCCGCATTCGCCCTATGGCGATAGAGCCGCGCATCACCGCCCTCCGGGACGAACTCCATGCAGCCAGCCGTCTCGGACGCTACACTCAGCGCTATCCAAGCGGTGATGTGATCATGCGGCCGCAGGCCGAAATACGTCGCATCTTGGTGCCACATCGTGATCGCAGTCGTCTGCGGTTCCTTAATAAAAAACGTGCTGGTCCACACAAAAATATCAGGCCCGATAATGTCTTCCACAGCGTCGAGTACTGCGGGATCGCGCACGAGGTCGCAGGCCCATGGCAGGCGTACGTGGAGTTTATAGCGTTCCTCGCGTCCGGCCGCAGTAAGCGGCGCTCCGAGCTTTGCCTCATATGATTCAAGCTCCGCTCTCGCCTTTTTGGCACGGTCTAGTCCAATCCCATCAACCGGAAAGCAGTACCCATTATGGCGATAGGCATTGATTTGTTCATCGGTCAGTTTCTTCGGCATGGCTTTGTCCAGAACCTCGGTAGGAAGGCAGTATAGATCATCTGGCGCGAATCGGTCATCCCGGCAATTTCCGAACATCCGCACGCCGCGCTTTGCGCGTTAGGTTAGAGAAGAGGCGCCACTAAATTCTCAATTCTGAATTCCCGAAAGGAGGCTACAAAAGTGACCCCACCCGACAGTAAGGGTTAAATATTCGAACTTTGAAAACCACACTCGGTCTTTCATCGGGAGACTTGAAAAAAAGCTCACAAAGGGAAGGCTCCGTCCCAGATGACGGACCTTTTCATATTCTAGACGCCGTCCCTACTCCTTTTGAATACCAACGGATACAAAACCGCCGTCGACAAACAGAACGTGGCCGTTGACATAGCTCGCCTGCTCACCCGCAAGATAGACGGCCGCATCGGCCATTTCCTCTACCGTTCCATAGCGCCCTAGCGGAATTAAATCGAGATAAGCCTCCCGCGTCGCATCGGAGTGCCCGACCCGTGTCAGCGGCGTATCGACGGGCCCTGGACCGACGGCATTCACGTTCACACCCTGCGGGCCTAGTTCTAATGCCATCTGCTTCGTAAGCCCGATGACCGCGAACTTGGAAACGCCATAACCGGTCCGTCCAACCCCCGCACGCTCGCCGGAAATCGACGCAATATTGACGATACGACCGTAACCCTTCGCCGCCATAACCCGAGCCGCATGTTGGCCGCAATACATCGTGCCTTCGAGATTCACCTTCATGATGTGTTGAAACTCTTCGGGCTTCGCGTCGAGGAAATTCATGCTCTTGCTGGTGCCGGCACTGTTCACGAGGATGTCGACGGTACCGTATTCAGCCACAGTGCGGGAGACAAGGTCCTCCGCAGCCGCATAGTCGGTTACGTCCATTTCGACCGCGATGGCTTTGGATTGCCCCCCGCGAATGTCCGACGCGACGGCCTCCGCATTGTCTCCATTGATATCCGCGAGAACGAGGCTTGCTCCCTCTTCAGCAAATCGTGTGGCAATGCCCGCTCCCAATCCACTCCCACCGCCGGTGACAATGGCAACCCGATTTTCTAGGCGCATATCCAGCCTCCATTGTTTGCCGGAAGTTAGTTAAGGGTACGGACATTCCCGGCAACTGTTCTAAAT
>CAXGSZ010000035.1:0-10838 GCA_964012455.1 uncultured Alphaproteobacteria bacterium | reverse complement strand
GACGGATTTTTTCCGGCGCGCGAATACGTTCTGGAACTGGGTGATCTTGTGCGCCGCACTGCAGAAGAAGCAGGTCGCGATCCAGATACGATCGAGATCGTCACAAACATGCCGGAAGATTCGGATGAAATGGCGCCGTTAGCGGCTAACGGCGTGACATGGATGATGGTTCCGGTGGTGGGCCTCGCCGGCGTCAAGGACCGCGGCATCGATGGCCCGGAGGACGTCCTCAAATGGCGCGAGACCATCGACCGATATCGGGATTTGTGAGTGGCCATTGTTGTATTAAAATGCGAACAGAAGAACGAACTTAAACGAGGCAAGCCATGCAAGCAGCTGAAGAACTGGCCAACGATTATCGCAAAATAACGGTCGATCCGGTAGCCGGTGCCCTGGGTGCAGAAATCTCGGGTGTCGACCTTAACAACCTTGATGGTGTGGCAGTGGCGGAAATTCGTCGCGCGCTGCTAGAGAACAACGTGGTCTTCTTCCGGGACCAGGATTTCACGCCGGCAACGCAGTTGGCTTTCGGTCAACAGTTCGGGGACTTGAACCGCCACAGTTATGTAAAGGGTCTCGACAAGTATCCGGATGTTTTCCGCATCGTAAAAGAACCGACGGATGCGCACCATTTCGGTAATTCCTGGCATACGGACCTCGCTTATGAGGAAGAACCCGCGATGGCGACGATCCTTTACGGCATGGATATCCCGGACGCCGGCGGCGATACGATGTTCACCAGCCTATATGCTGCGTATGACGCGCTGTCTGACGGCATGAAGCGGATGCTCGGCGAGCTCAGCATCGTCTATACCAATGGCAACACCTACGGGAAGGACGCGAAACGGTTCAAGACCGGTGTGGCAAAGGATATGGACGTCGCGCAGGCTCCCGACGTGAAGGAGGTCGTTCATCCATTGATCCGCACGCATCCGGAGACCGGCCGCAAGGCGCTCTATCTTAGCACTACGCATTACAGCCGGCTCGATGGCATGACTGAGGCGGAATCAAAGCCGCTGCTGGAGCAGCTCTGCGCACACGCTGTAAAGCCGGAGTTCACCTGCCGCTTCAAGTGGGGGGCGGGGTCGGTCGCCTTCTGGGATAACCGCTGCACCATGCACTATGCAGTGAACGATTTCCCGCACGCGCGGCGGATTATGCAGCGCGTCACACTGCAGGGCGATAAGCCGATCTAATCCCGCGCAATATTCTCACATATTCAGGAAATTCAGAGCGAGACCTGGGCGCGGCCAATCGCACTCAACCAGCAGGCCCTCCCACGACAGCGTGATATACGCCTTTTGCAGGTTTTCTCCGCCAAAGCAGATATTGGTGGTGTAGCCGTCGCCGGTTTCCACGAACTCCAGGGTGCCACCCTCGGGTTTCGCGACCGTGATGCCGCCCGCGAAGAGTGTCGCGACGCAGACGTTACCCGAGGCCTCGACCGCCAGGCTGTCGAAACGGCGCATGCCCGTATCGCTCGTTACGTAGCGGCCGCCGTTCAGCGACTGCGGATAGGGCAGCAACTCAACCTCGCCATTGCCGACGATATCGTAGGCGAACAGGCGCCCGCCTTCGGTCTCCGCGACGTAGAGAGTCTTTTCTTCGGGCGAGAGGCCGATGCCGTTCGGCGTCGTGAAAGGCTGGATGACTTCCCTGATCTCACTGCCGTCGGGCTTCGCCCAGTAGATTGCACCCCGGTCGAGGTCGCGGGCTCGGGCCTTGCCGAGGTCCGTGAACCACATGTTGCCCTTTGCATCGAAGACGATGTCGTTGGGACCACTCAGGCTGTTCCCGTTGCAATTGTCGTAAAGCCGCATGACTTCGCCGGTTTCAAGGTCGACCCGTTCGATGCGGCCGGTGACGTAGTCATCCGCCTGTCCGACCGGACGCATGCTGCCGGGCTCTTCGTTGTAGGCCCAGTTGAAGCCGCCGTTGTTACAGACGTAGCAAGCGCCATCTGGACCGATCGCTGCGCCGTTCGGTCCGTCGCCAAGATGCGCGATAACTTCCTTTGAGCCATCCGGACGCACCCGCGTCAGGTTACCGGCCTCAATCTCGACCAGCACGATCGACCCGTCAGGCATGGCAATTGGACCTTCGGGAAAGTGCAGACCGTCGGTGATGGTGCGGAATTCAGGCATGTCTAGTTCTCCATTGCGTCATGGCGCTCAAACGGGCGCGATTTTCTCCAGCGGCTCTTTCCGGCCCTCGGGTAGATGATCCTTCAGGTCTGCCAGAAGGTTGGACTTAAGGGTCGCCGCGCTTGGGTCATTCCAGAGGTTGTGCCATTGGTAGGGGTCATCGGTGAGGGAATAGAGCTCTCCCTCGCTGCCGTTATAGCGGTTGCTCGCTTCATACTGAGTAATCAGGTAGTCGTCGCGGACCATTGTGCGCATGACGATCTCGTTGTCGTCATAGGTGTCGATCCATTCTGTATAGACGCGTTCGCGTGTTGTATCTGTGGCCGCGGTTGGCAGGGGAGCGCCCTGCATGGTCTCCGGAATGTCGAGGCCGAGTGCTGCTAGGATCGTGGGGGCGATGTCAACGTGGCCGACCGGCGCCTCAACCTCTGCGGCCACAATACCGTCAGCCGGAGCCGGGCGCCGGATCAATGGTACCTTAGTTAGAGCATCGACGTGATACGGCCCTTTGAAAAGCATGCCATAATCGCCCTGAAGTTCGCCGTGGTCGGTCGTGAAGATGATCTCGGTATCGCTGTCCCAGCCTCGGTCTTGGAGATAGGCGGTGACGAGGCCGATAGCTTCATCGATGAGCTCGTTCTTGGCGTGAACGATCCCGTTGACCTCACGAATTTGATCCGCCGTCGTCTCCGCCGGTACATAATCCGGCGGTACCTCGAAATTGAGCTGTGCCTCGCCACGATACCAGGCGAGCCAATGCCACGGCTTGCCCTTCAATATTTTTTCGCATTGCTCACGACTGCCAGGATAGCCCTGCGGCAGGTCGAGATCGCGCCAGTCGAATTTCTCCCGCGCGGCATTCGGCACGTCCCACGGATGATGCGGGTCGGGAAAGCTCATCCAGCAAAACCAGGGTTCGTTGTCGCTTCTTTTGCCGAGCCAGTCGAGCGTGCGTCGCGCGGTCCAATGGGTGTGGTATTCCTCGATGTCGATCGGATTATGCGCGACTTGCGGTGCATCTGTATCACCGCCGCCAAGGGCGCTTGGATTGCCGCCACTGGTGTATTCGTGGAAGCCTTCGACGGCGCCAGGTTTCGTCTCGGCCAGCCATTTTGGGTAGTGGAACAACGAACGCCCAGCGCGCCCCGTATGGCCGGACAGTTCCATGTGATCGAAGCCGCGATGGGGGCCGAAACTATCCTCGCCGGCGGCGACGTTCTCAAAGAACGTCTTGGCCGCGTGCGGCTCGAAATGCGCCTTTCCAATGAGTGCTGTGCTGTAGCCGGCGTCCTTCAGTTCATGCGCCAGGCTCGGGTGCTCGGCAGGGAGCGGAATGCCATTCGAGGTCACACCATGCATGCGAGCATGCTGACCTGTCAGGATGGTAGAGCGGGCCGGCATACAAACGGGGCACTGGTTGCGTGCTTGCCGATAGATGATGCCATTACGCGCGAGCGCGTCGAGGACGGGCGTCTTAGCAACCTTTCCCCCGTTGCATCCGAGAGCATCGTATCGTTGCTGATCTGTCGTAATGAGCAGAATGTTATTCGCCATGGCGTATCTCCGTCGAGGGAGGTAGCGGTGGGTAGGTGTCTTTCCAGCTGGCCGGTCTCAGGCGGTGCGCCAGGGCGTATCAGAAAAGCGGCTGTGTGGTAGTGCAAAGAGCTCGACAAGGCGATGACCGTTGCGCCGCGCGTCCGGATTGTGCAGCCAGAGCCGAAGCAGGTGACGCTTGCGTTCGGCCGCGTCCGTGTATTTGGTCCGGGAATGTAGCACGGTGAAGTTATTGACGATCTGCAGATCGCCCTTTCGTAAATTCATGGAAAGAGCAAAGCCGGGTTCGGCGACGGTCGTGTCGATCAGGTAAAATGCCGCGGGATCCACCTTCGTCAATACCGCACCGTCTCTCGCTGCCCAAACCCCATTGTTGCGGTTGTAGCGACAGTCAATAAGGTTTTTGTTGAAGTTGAATGGGGATTGGTTCCGCTGAGACCGAAGATTGATCCGCCGGATGGTCGCCCTGACGGTGGTGTCTGTAGCCGCGCATGAGAGCCGGCATTCGATCGGGCCGCTGGCGATCGCACTAAGGCCGCATTTCCGGCTCGCCCTTGGTCCCGTCCGTATGGAAGGGCAGGAGTGCCGTCCCGCTATATTCTCGTGAGCGCGCGCTGTATTCGCGTCCGATGTCGCGGACGTCGACCATCCGCTCGGCCGCTCCGATCTACACGATGGGTCGACCCAGATGGCTGCAGAACCCGGCATAGGCACAGCGGGCTTCCTCGAACGACAGGCGTTCGACGGGGAAGCCAGAAAGGACGGAGAATCCGCGTCCTGTTTCCAGCTCATCCCGTACCTGCTTGATGACGGATTCGCAGCCTGGCAGCGGGAAATCGGCTTTGGATAGAGCCGCGACCTCGACGCCATGCACGTCTTTGGTTGCGGCGACGATTTCATCCCGCATGGTGTCTTCGAGTTCGATGGCCCAGGCACGCGGTTCGGCGAAATCGGAGTCCTACCAAACGGTCGAATCATTGATCGGGTCTCGTGTCACCTAGCCGTCTTCCCCGGCCTGCGCGGCGAAGATTGAGGTATAGCCTCCGGACCAGTCCGGCGGAATTTGGCACGGTCGCGGGTCGTGGTCGGCCCAGCGCGCCGGTTTGCCGCGGATCACCTCGTAGGTATGTATTGAAGGTTGCGGGTGCGGTGTGTAAGGCTTGGCATCCGCCGACGTATAGCAATTCAGCAGAAGCGGCCGAGGATCCGGGGACGTGCTGGCAGGTGAATAGTGTAGACTGCGACAATTGTGAATCGTGATCGAGCCCGCGGGGCCCATCAGATAGTCCATCTTCGAAAGGTCGAGCTCGTCAGCGTCGCGATCGTTAAGGCTGCCCACCCATTCGCCGTCATCGCCATATTGATCGTAGATCGGCCCGTCATGACTGTCCCGTAGGATCGCAAGGGGGCCATTCTCCATCGTAGTATCCGCGAGGTAGCACCCGATGGTGAAAACATTGTAGTTGGTATGCGGAAAGAATTGCGCGTCCTGATGCCACTGCACGGTATCAGTCCCGTCGGCCCATTTGAAGTTGAGCTTCGAATGGTGGAAGACGACATCGGGTCCGGCGAGATCGGCCGCGACGTCGGCGAGGATGCCGCATGCGACGCGCCAATAGGCCTCATGCTGCTGATCCGGAGTCTTCAACCGGCGCAGGACAGGAGTATCTGCACTGTGGCCCGGCCCAAGGTCGAAGACATCGCCCGATTGCGCTTCTTTGCGGCTGGCATCTACGAACTCTTCCGTCACCGCGACCACTTCGCTGATGATATTTGCAGGTACCAAGCTCTCGACCCCCACATATCCGTGCTTGAAATAGTGTTCGCGCTGCGATTGGGTCAACACGCGCGCGGGATGAGACAGGATTTCCTCGGGCTTCATGCTCGCTCTCCTTCCGTCGTATACCGATGGATGAATTATAGGATCAGCGCGCCGGTATGTCAGTGATTACAGACCGAGCAGGTGCGCCAACCTATCGAGCCGTCGCAAAACGTCATCGGCGGGTGCGGCTTTGAAGCCGAACAGGCATCTCACGACGCCCGCTTCAGCGAGTTGTTCAATGGCGGTGGGATCGCGCGGCGTGGCATTCGTGATGATAGGAAACGGATTGCGGCCTTCCGCTTTGGCAAGTTCTCTCAGCTCCGCCATGCGGTCCAGTTTCAGCAGATTGGGAGTTTTGTTTCCGCCAAGCGAGGGGATCCAGCCGTCGCCATATCGCAGCACCCGCTTGAATGTCCCAGGTGCATCACCGCCAACCCAGATCGGTGGATGGGGTTTCTGCACTGGCTTCGGCCAGGACCAAATTCGGTCGAAATTGACGAACTCACCACGATGGCTCGCCTCCTCCTCTATCCAAATCGCTTTCATGGCTTCGATCCGTTCTCGGACGATCTTCCAGCGGCGATTCCACGGTGTTCCGTGGTTTTCTATCTCCTCCCGGTTCCAGCCGCCGCCGATACCGAAGTCGACACGGCCACCGGAAATCTGATCGAGACTTGCTATCTGCTTGGCAGTCACGATTGGGTCGCGCTCGACCACAAGGCAAATTCCGGTGCCAAGACGGATGCGCTTGGTCACGGCCGCGGCCGCGGTCAGCGTTGCGAACATGTCGTGGTTGCGGATGTAATCGTCGGGCAGCACGTCACCGCCGGCGAAAGGGGTGGTCCGATCCGCTGGAATGTGTGTGTGGTCTGGCACGAACAGCGCGTCGAAGCCGCGTTCCTCGACTGCGACTGCAAGCTCGGTTGCCGGGATCGAGTAGTCCGTCACGAACATTGTAATGCCGTATTCCATCGGCCTCTCTCCGCGGTTTTTCAGTTAACTGAGATCGTACAGCCGCGCGCAAGCGTCGCAAAGAATGTTGCGTTTCGCGTGATCGGAAAGCGGCAAGGTTATGAACTTGTCAACCGATTGGGATACTTCGAATCATCAGGCAGATAGTTGGTTGAGAAGACGATTTTGCCGTTGCCGGGGCATTTACCGTGTGCCGCACCGGTTCCTCGTCGTATTCGACAGAGGGCCAGCATTGCCGCTTGAAATACTCGCTCGACCGCAACGAAAGTTTTGGTTTCCCATTGATGACGCCATTCCTGGTGCTCGTCAAGACGCCAGAAGAGGAACGGTGCTTAGAAGTAGTTTCCTTCAAGGAAGGCGATGCGAAGCTCCGGAAATCGCTCGCACACGCCCCCGCCGATCATGTCGACCGCGGCCTCCAGTTTATGCGGCGTCAATATCGCCGCGCCGTGTCTGTGTTGCAAAAATTATCAAGCCAGTTGTTCTAGGCTGCCGCGATCGCAGCGGCGAAGTTGAGTTCGATATCGTTGCGGGCAGGCGCATAGAGGCTGCGCGTGGGAAAGAGGATGGCGATGTCGATGCCTTCGTTGCCCATGCCGACGAGTTGTGAAGGTGCATCTTAGTCGGCTTCGATGGCGTGCTTGCCGCTCTTTTCGCCCGCCGACTTAGGATAGACCCGGCCCTCGATTTCCAGCACGGACAGGTTTTAATGCCCGGGCCATCCTTTGGGCGTGCGGCCGCAGAATTTCGAATCTTTATAGCGTTCCCGCAGGTCGGGCGGCTCGATGATGTAAATGTCGGAATCCATCACCGTTATACCGTTCTTCGCCATGGCGCGGGTCCTCGTCCGGTTATATCAAACGCCTCTAAATCCTATTCCGCAACCTGTGTAACACGCTCGATTAGGTCCACCTGACGGTCGGGCACGATCGAATTGCGACCGAGGTACTGGTAGTACTCGTCGTCGCTCTCGCGGCAGATGCGCCGCAAGGTCCATAAGGCATGGCCGAAAACAGTTTCGTTGAACAGCCAATGCTCGACCCTCAGGCTTTTGCTATAGCCCGGCTGTGCGGTAATGGCTTCGCAGTAATAGGCCTTGATATCCTCATAGGCCAGCTTGAGGACCCGCCCCTTCACAAGATCGTCGCGCGGCGCCAAGATGTCCTGATCATCAAGGAAATCGGCAAAGAATTTCGCGGCCACCTTTAGGTCCAGCCCGCTTGGTCCGACCGTCGTCCGGCCACGCGTACGGACGGCGAGGTCATACCACGGCGCCAGGCTGTCGATCTCCGACATCAGTGCACGGCCAAGCTCGCTCTTCGGAGCATCCTCGTCCGGGATCTTCGGCAGATCGATCGGACAGACCATCCCGGTCATGTCTTCTCCACTGGCGCTAACAGCATCTTCCGGCACGTCCTCAGGATAGTCGACAAGGACCGGTCCCGTTTTCCGGTCGAGTAATTCGAGCGCGGCTACTAGGACCCGACGCTGAAAGGCCGCGTCGTTCGGCACGCCGAAGGGACGACCGAGTTCGAACGGCACCCAAAGTGCCCGCGGTGGATTGATCTTCTCGGTGTGAATTCGGATCAGGCTGATTTGCGTTGTCGCAAGCCCTTCTTCTTCAAAGATTACGCCTAGCCCGCCAACGGCGCGCGTACATTTCGGTCATATAGGTACAAGGAGACCGGTATCGACACCGTCTTCCTTCATGATACGGGCCATCGCCCGGGCAGACGCTTCGAGATCGCTCGGATGTGCGGCGCCCGATACCGTGAAATGAAAACGGCTGACAGAGCCGATCACCCCGTCATTCGCTAATTCATGCAGGCGTTCGATGGGGAAACAGACGTTCAGATCCTGCTGAAACCCTGTGCGGTCGAAATTTACCGACACATGGCTCATTACGACATCCGCTGGATCGACGTCGCCCGGAATGACGCGGTAGTCGGTTGCATCCCGTTCGTAGATTGCGTCATCGCGCATGTTTAGTGCTGCGGTTGAAATCACTGCGATCCGCCGTTCGTTCAGGGGTTTGGGGGCGACAAACACGTCTTGTCCTTCAAACCCCGAACAGTCGAGTTCGACCATCATTTTCCGTTCGCTCGACGGGATCGTATCCAAGCGCGCCATATCGCATCGCTCCTTGCATCAAATTAGCCGGTGGGGGTCCGCGCGCCCGCCATCCGGTCCATATTTCCTTTTAGAGATTGTATTCCGTTCATTTTGGGATGACAGCCGCTATGACCGACCCGCTTTTTCAGCCGCTCACCATCCGAAACGTCACCTTCAAGAACCGGATCATGAGCACGAGTCACGCCTGTGGTCTGGAAGAAGGGGGCATGCCTAAGGAACGCTACCAGCGCTATCACGAGGAAAAGGCGAGAGGCGGGATTGGGCTCACCATGTTCGGCGGATCGTCGAATGTCGGACCGGACTCACCGTCGGTCTTCCAGCAACTCTATGTCGGCGATGACGAAGTGATCCCCTATCTGCAGCAGTTCTCAGAGCGGGTGCACAAGCATGGTGCGGCCATCATGTGCCAGATCACCCATCTCGGCCGGCGTGGCGAGCCTTATGCGGGTCACTGGTTGCCGACGATCGGACCTTCGCCCATACGCGAGACGCTCCACCGGAGCTTCCCAAAGGAAATGGACGACGACGATATCGCCCGTGTGGTCGCAGCCTATGGACAGGCCGCCCGGCGCTGCAAGGAGGGTGGACTTGACGGCGTAGAGTCTCTCGGCAACTCGCACCTGATCGGCCAGTTCCTGTCGCCTGTAACCAACAAGCGGACGGACGGCTACGGCGGGTCGCTGGAGAACCGCTGCCGTTTCGGTTTGATGGTCTTCGAGGAAATTCAACGGCAGGCCGGGGACGACTTCCTTGTCGGATTCCGGTGCGCGGTCGACGAAGCGATGGCGGAAGGGTTGTCTCAGGACGAGTGCATCGAGATCGCGCATGTCTTTGAGCGCTCCGGGTTCATTGATTTCTTCAACGGCAACTATGGGCGTATGGACACGTTGCTGGGGCTCGCCGTCGACAATATGCCCGGGATGGCATCGCCTATTGCGCCGTGGCTGAAATCCGTTGGCGCTTTTAAACGGGAAGTGAGCCTGCCCGTATTCCACGCCGCTCGCATCACCGATCTTGCGACCGCCCGTTACGCGATCAGTGAAGGGTTGTTGGATATGGCGGCGATGACACGGGCGCATATCGCCGATCCGCATCTCGTCAATAAGTTGGCCGACGGTCAAGAAGACCAAATTCGACCATGCGTAGGGGCGACACATTGCATGTCGCCGCAGCGGCCGGTCTGCCTGCACAACGCAGCGACGGGCCGGGAGGTAAAGATGCCCCAGGTCGTCGCCCGGGCCGAGAATCCCGGCCGCCGTGCCGTTGTCGTCGGCGGTGGTCCGGCCGGTCTCGAAGCGGCACGCGTGCTCGGCGAACGTGGCCACCATATCGTGTTGTTCGAAGCGGCGCCACGGCTCGGCGGCCAAGTTCTGCTCGGCGCCGAGGCGAGTTGGCGGAGAGATCTCTCAGGTGTCGTTGACTGGCGCGCAGGGGAAGTGGACCGACTTGGAATCGATGTCAGGACCAGTCACTATGCAGAGCTGGAAGACGTGCTGGCGGAAGATCCTGAAATCGTCATCGTGTCGACCGGCGGCGTGCCGGACATAGGCTGGCTGGACGGTGTCGAACATGCGACCAGTGCGTGGGACTTCCTGACCGGAGGCGGTGCGGTGGGTGAGCAGGTTCTCGTCTACGATGGCACCGGCCGCCACCCCGCGTTGCAATGCGCCGAACGAGCAGCGACGGCGGGCGCGGACGTACAGCTTGTCTGTATCGACGGTGAGATCGCCACGGAGCTGACCTATGCGGAGCGGGCGATCTGGAAGCAGAAGGTCTATGAGGCTGGTGTTACGATGACACAAGACCATCGATTGCTGCGGATCGCCAAGACCGGCAACCGTTTAACGGCGACTTTTGCCAACGAGGCGACTGGAACCATGATGGAGTATCCGGCGGACCGGGTCGTCGTTGAGCACGGAACGATCCCGGTGGATGATATCTACCAGGCGCTTCGTGGGGATTCGGCCAATAACGGCGTAACCGACCTTGACGCCCTACTATCTGGAAGGCCGCAATCTCAGGGGGCCGGGTTCGAACTTCACCGTATCGGCGATGCGGTTTCCAGCCGCAACATCGCCGCGGCTGTCTACGATGCGCTCAGGCTGTGTCACGTGATGTAGAGGCGGCCGTATTTGCCTTTTCGAAAGGGAAAAAATGAGTAAACCGCCACTGGAATTCGATCACGTTCACCTGATCGCCGAGGATCCGAAGAA
>CAXGSZ010000034.1:0-10894 GCA_964012455.1 uncultured Alphaproteobacteria bacterium | reverse complement strand
GTTGTTGCGCACATTGGATTGGCCCTTTCATGGTTTGGGCCGAAATCTGGTCATTGCCCGTCAGATCGGACCGGCCGGGGAATACTACAACCTGACATGGCCCGCTTTCACAGGGGTCGTGCAGGCCATGGCGCCGGGCCGGTTCGCGGTTGCTTTGAATCAGGCTCCATTGGTGCGTCGCTTGACGCTACCCGTCTACGTCGATTGGCTGTGCAACAAGATAAAGACCTTTGCCGGCCGCCGCATTCCGCCCGTCCATCTCTTGCGTCGCGTGATCGAAAACTGCCGGACCTACAATGAGGCGTTGGATGAACTGACTCGAACGCCGATCGCGTTGCCGGCAATCTTCTCGCTTGTTGGGACAGAGCGGGGGGAAGGCTGTGTCATCGAACGCCTGGAACGCCGGTCCGCTGTGCTGGAAGCACCCGCGGCTGCCGCTAATCACTGGTTCGGGGAGAAATTCAAACCCGGTAAGGCCCGGGGCATCGAAAGCTATCGGCGACATCGGTTGATGAATGGCTATACGGTAAGCCAAGTTTCGGGGCTCGACTGGTTGACCTATCCGGTCGTCAATAAGGACACTCGTCTCGCAATGTCGGCAAATCCCAAGGCGGGAGAGTTGTTCGTCATGGGTTTCGAGGCGGATGGACCGGCAACAAGGGTCTTCGAACACGTGCATCGCGATTGATCGCGCGAACAAAGAATCGCCATCTAAAATCGTTGACTTCGCAATCGCGGTCGCTATAGTCGCGGCTCGTTTCCGGGCCCCGTGTGGGCCTGCAGGATTTTGCATTCTCGCGGCGGCCTTGATACTAGTATATCGCGGGGCGCCGGACACAAGAAAGCACAGCTAGATGTTCGCAGTAATCAAGAGCGGCGGCAAGCAGTACAAGGTCGCCAAGGACGATATTATCCGGGTCGAGAAGCTCAATGCGGAAGAAGGCGCGAATGTGGCCCTGGACCAGGTGCTCATGGTTGGCGACGATAAAGGGCAGACGGTGGGTGCACCCCTGGTCGACGGCGCCAGTGTATCGGCGACGGTCCTTGAGCAGATGCGTGATCGGAAGATCATCGTCTTCAAGAAGAAGCGCCGGCAGAACTATCGGCGCCGGAACGGGCATCGTCAGCATCTTACAGTCCTGCGGATTGATGACATCCTGACAGGTGGTAAGAAAAAAGCTGCGGCGAAGAAAAAGGCCGCACCAAAGAAAGCCAAGGAAGCAGCGCCTGCGGATGAGGCGCCAGCGGCGGAAGCTGAGAAGGAGTAGAACGCCATGGCACATAAAAAGGCGGGCGGTAGTTCACGTAACGGCCGCGATACTATCGGCAAGCGCCTCGGCGTGAAGAAATACGGCGGTGAATCTGTCATTCCAGGAAATATTCTGGTTCGCCAGCGGGGCACCAAGTTCCATCCCGGCGACAATGTCGGTATGGGCAAGGATCACACCCTGTTCGCGCTCTCCGAGGGCCAGGTTAAGTTCCACAAGACCCGTAGTCGGACCACAATCTCGGTGGTGTCGACGGCCTGATCTTTTCACATCACGGCCACAAAGTTCAGGGGAATGGCTGGCCATTCCCCTTTTCCGTTGGGGTGAGCGACCAAGCG
Source organism: uncultured Alphaproteobacteria bacterium (assembly GCA_964012455.1). Taxonomy (GTDB): domain Bacteria; phylum Pseudomonadota; class Alphaproteobacteria; order UBA8366; family UBA8366; genus UBA6544. Next base: position 9,288 of record CAXGSZ010000034.1, on the reverse strand, counting down.
GCGGCGAATGAGATGAAGTTTCTCGATCAAGCCAAGATCTTTCTTAAGAGCGGCGACGGCGGCAATGGCTGCATTTCGTTCCGGCGCGAGAAGTATGTTGAGTTCGGTGGGCCGAATGGCGGCGACGGCGGTCGCGGCGGTGATGTCACGGTGGTTGCGGTTGGTGGTCTCAACACACTCATCGACTTTCGCTACCGGCAGCACGTCAAGGCCGAAAACGGGCGCCCTGGTATGGGCAAGGACATGACCGGCGCTGCTGGAAAGACAGCTGTTATCGAGTTGCCTGTTGGAACACAGGTCTTTGCCGAAGATAACAAGACGCTGTTGGCGGACCTGACAACTGAAGGGCAGGAGCAGGTGTTGCTGCGTGGCGGCGACGGCGGGAATGGTAATGCCCATTTCAAATCCTCGACCAATCGTGCGCCCCGTCGTGCCGACACGGGCTTCCCGGGCCAGGAGTTATGGGTCTGGTTGCGTCTGAAACTCCTTGCCGATGCGGGACTTGTCGGATTGCCGAACGCCGGCAAGTCGACATTTCTTGCCTCGGTCAGTCGGGCCAAGCCGAAAATTGCTGATTACCCATTCACAACCCTACATCCGCAATTGGGCGTTGTGTATCTGGATGGTGGTGAGTTCGTTCTTGCGGATATACCAGGCTTGATAGAGGGAGCTCATGAAGGTCATGGCCTCGGCGACCGGTTCCTGGGTCATGTCGAACGCTGCGGCGTTCTGCTCCATCTCGTCGACGGCACACAAGAGGGTGTCGGCGAGGCCTATCGTACAATTCGTGATGAACTCGTTGCTTACGGGGGCGGACTCGATGCCAAGACCGAGATCGTGGCGCTCAATAAATGCGATGCGCTCGACGACGAGACGGTTGCGGCTCGGAAGGCGGAACTTGTGGCGGCGGCTGGTGTCGAGGATGTGCTTACGATTTCCGGCGTGGCGGGAAACGGCGTGCAGGATGCATTGCGCCGGCTGAATGCCGTGATCGCCGAGGAACGCGTGGAGGCTGCGCCCGCCGTCGAGGGCATAAACCGGCCATGGAATATGCGGCTTTCCGGTCGATGAGCGAAGATCTCTCGCGCGCCCGCCGTCTGGTCGTTAAGATAGGCTCAGCTCTTCTTGTCGATCAAGAAAGCGGCGCCGTTCGGCGGGGCTGGCTGAATGCACTTGCTGACGACATTCATCATCTGCGATCCACCGGCACCGAAATCTTGGTTGTGTCTTCCGGTGCCATCGCCGTGGGGCGGCGGCATCTTGGGCTCATGCAAAAATCTATTCGTCTTGAAGAAAAGCAAGCGGCAGCAGCCTGCGGGCAGATCCAACTCGCACACGCGTATCAGGAAGCCCTCGCTCGGCACGGTATCTCGGTGGCGCAAATTCTGCTGACCCTTGGCGATACAGAGGAGCGGCGGCGTCATCTCAACGCGCGCAGTACGATTGTGCAACTGCTCACAATGGGCGCCGTGCCGGTCGTCAATGAGAACGACACGGTCGCTACTACAGAAATTCGCTTTGGTGATAACGATCGATTGGCGGCTCGTGTCGCTGCGATGATCAGCGCGGATACACTGGTCCTTCTATCCGATATTGACGGGCTTTATGAGAGCGATCCGCGCGAAAACCCCGAAGCGGTCCATGTACCCTGGGTCGGGGATATTTCGCCTGCCATTCAGGCGATGGCCGGAAAGGCACCAGCTGGATACTCGTCGGGTGGTATGGAGACGAAGATAGCGGCGGCGAAGATCGCGACCGCGGCGGGCTGCCGGATGGTGATCAGCAATGGCGTCGACACAAACCCGCTTGAGCGCCTAGCGGCGTGTGCGCGCTGTACTTGGTTTGTGCCTTCGGCGTCACCCTTGACCGCGCGGAAGCGCTGGATCGTCGGCTCCCTCAATCCCGTTGGCGAGATCGTCGTCGACGCGGGGGCGCAAAGCGCGCTCAAACAAGGAAAGAGCTTGCTGCCGGCGGGCATTGTCTGTGTCCGGGGTAGCTTTGCGCGCGGCGATGCCGTGATTATCAGATCGAACGAGGGGCAGGAGATAGGACGCGGATTATCCGCATACTCCAATGTCGATGCGGCGCGGATCGCCGGTCGCAAGAGTGGTGAGATCGCTGAAATTCTGGGGTATCGTGGCCGCGATGAACTCATTCACCGGGACGATCTGGTCCTAACGGGCTGATTGCAGAGGCGGCTTTGCGTTCAGGAGAAACGCTTCGGCGGCATCAAGGAATGTTGGATCATCAAAGATCTTGTCGCATGCTATTTCGAGACGTGCTTCGACTGCTCGTCGACGATCCAAGTCCAGGCCAAGCGATAAAGCGATTTCGGCGTAGTGCGCCGGATCCCGGGCAACCAAATCATTGAACTCCATGTGGCGGTATATCGCGAGGCTGACCCGCCCTCTTAGCTGGTCGCTTGGCAATGTGACAACCGGCGTGCCCATGGCTAGCGACTGATATGTGGTATTGCCGCCGCAAAACGGGAAGCTGTCGAGACTGACATCTGACAGGGCGAGCAACCGCATGAAATCGTCGTGGCTCTGTCGAGGCAGAAAGATAGCGCGATCGGCATGTGCATCGAGGCTGGCGGAAAAGCGTCGGCGCAAACTTTCCCCCCATTTCGGGTCGTGTCCTTCGAGTATCACGACGATCCCGTTCGGATCGCCTTCAAGGATCGTCCGGAGCGCAGTATCCATTGACGGGTGGATTTTGAATATGTTCTGGGCCAGAAAATAGATTTGGCCATCCTCCGCGAACCCAAAGTCGCTGCGTCTCTTTGCCGATTCAGGAACCGACGGACGGGCGTAGGAGAACGGCAATCCGGGAAGCGTCTCCAATTGCTCAGAATAGTGGGCACTTGGATCATCCGGGTGGTCGGGTTCAGCACCTGCACAGGACAGGAAGTAGTCTATCGACGGTATTCCGGAGGTAATGGGATGACCAAAGCTTACGGTCTGAACAGGTGCCAGGCGTGCAAAGGCAAGGAAATAGACCACCGGATCCATTCCAATCTCGGGGTAGAACACGAGGTCGGGCTCCGTCGTCGCGATTGTCTGGCGGGCGGAATCAAGGTCCGCCGGCAAAGCAATCATCCGTTCGACATAATTGGCGATCTCCTGGCGGATGGGATCGTCCGGCACCGGCGCGGACTCGAAGCAAGTTACGATGCAGTCCCTATTTGCACCTAACCGCTGAATGAGACCAAGGCACAGCCGACCGATCGAATGGTCGAACAGGAAGCGCGACACAATGGCGATCCGTCGCGGCCCGGGCCGTCGAATAACATTTTCGCAGTGCGGAGCGGTCCAGGCGAGTATGGGGCATCCCTTAAGATAGAGTTCGGCGAGTTTCTGTTGCCGCGCGCACTCATTTTTTCCGTGATAGGCGAGATAGAAACGGCTTCCCGGCGTCTCGGTGAGCGGGTTCTGAAAGGCTGGTGGATCTTCGGAGAGCGTGTCGAGCGCAGCTGCATACTTTGTCAATGCATCTGCATAAGACGCCGCATCGGCGGGTACGATGGGGAGGAGCAGATCGCGCCGGAGACGGATACCGGCGGGTCCATCCTTCAGCAGTGCTTTATCATAGGCCGCGCGCGCGGCGTCGAGGGCGCCTTGCGCCGCCAGTGCGTTGCCGCGGTTAAGGTCGGGGAGGTACCAGTCGGGCCGGATCTCCGCGCTACGCTCATAGTCGATGATTGCGGCTTCAAATTCGCGGCTGTCGTTGTATAGATTGCCTCGGCTTAAGTAGATGTCCGCGTCGTCTGGCGCGAGTTCAAGCGCGCGTCCGTAAGCGATGAGCGCATCGTCGGTCCGCTCTATTCGCCGCAGCAGATTACCAAGTGCTGCGGCTGGCGCACTCCAATCGGGTGCAGCCGCCGCGCATTCAGCAAAGAGCGTCAAGGCTGCGGGCACATCGTCTTTCGCGACGCGCTCTGCTTGTTCGAACAACGCTTCTGCTGAGGGATTAGCGCTCATAAGCTCAGATGGATACCCGGATTCGTTTGCCTCCAGACTACTCAAAATGTGATGCGCTTCGCCAATGTATTCGATAAAGTCTGTCGCTCGCCGACCTGTTTGTGTCGGCCGGAATTTATTTAAGGGCACAGACAAATGACGAATGTCGCCACCCTTTCGGGAACAGAGGAATCGGTTGAGGAAGTCGTCCGCAAACTTGCGGAAGATGCCAGTGTTGCAAGCCATGCGCTTGGCGTGTCGGGCCCAAGTGCCCGTGACGAAGCGCTGCGAAACGGTGCCGCGAAAATTCGCCGGTGTACGGCCGACATCCTCGCCGCCAATAAGAAGGATATGGCGTTTGGACGGGAGAAGGGCCTTACGGCCGCGATGCTCGACCGGCTCTTGCTGACCGAAGAACGTATCGAGGCGATGGCCGTCGGTCTGGAGACCGTATCGGCGTTGCCGGATCCGCTCGGTCGGACGATCGATGAGCGCGAACGGCCCAATGGTCTGCAGATTGCGCGCGTCAGCGTTCCGCTCGGCGTGATCGGCATCATCTATGAATCGCGCCCGAATGTGACGGCCGATGCTGGCGCGCTGTGCCTGAAATCGGGGAATGCCGCAATTCTTCGCGGCGGTTCGGAAAGCCTCCATTCCTCGGCGGCCATTGCGGCTTGTTTGCAGAGAGGTTTGCGCGCCGCCGGACTTCCCGCAACAGCCGTGCAGACGATACCGACTCGTGACCGATCCGCGGTTGGTGCGATGCTCCGTATGGCGGATCTCATCGACTTTATCGTACCTCGCGGCGGTCGCTCCTTGATCGAACGGGTCATGGAGGAATCGCGCATTCCTGTCATCGCGCATTTGGATGGAAATTGTCATATCTATCTCCATGCGGGCGCGGACCCGAAGATGGCGCGCGAGATCGTCCTCAATGCCAAGATGCGGCGTACGGGCATTTGTGGAGCTGCGGAGTCGTTGGTTGTTGACCGAGATGTAGCTGACAGCATACTGACCATGGTCGTGGATGACCTTACGAAGGCGGGTTGCGAGGTGCGCGGCGATGCGGAAGCCCTCGCTGTGGATGCTCGTATCGTGCCGGCGACGGAGGATGATTGGGACGCGGAGTATCTCGATAAGATCATTTCGGTACGCGTCGTCGGCAATCCCCAAGAAGCCGTGGAGCACGTCAACCGGTATGGCTCGCATCACACTGACGCCATTGTGACGGAGGATGCCACGGTTGCTGAGCATTTTCTTGCCAATATCGACAGCGCCATCGTGCTGCACAACGCATCGACCCAGTTTGCCGACGGCGGGGAATTCGGCATGGGCGCCGAAATCGGCATTTCGACAGGGAAACTGCATGCGCGTGGACCGGTTGGTGCGGAGCAACTGACGAGCTACAAATACGTCGTGCGTGGCAGCGGCCAATGTCGGCCGTGATGGACGGGAGCGCCGTCTCGGTATAAGTCGTTTTTTCATGATTGGTACCGATAGAAGGAAACGCGCGATCGGCCTTTTGGGCGGGTCGTTCAATCCGGCCCACGAGGGGCATCGGATGATCAGTCTGATCGCGCTGAAGCGACTAGGTCTCGACGAAGTATGGTGGTTGGTCTCGCCGCAAAATCCCTTAAAACCGGTTGCGGGGATGGCACCCTTTGCCGAGCGTTTGGCGAACGCCAGGGCAGTCGCGGGACATCGTCGTATAAAGGTCAGCGATATCGAAGCGCGGTTGGGGACCCATTTCACAAGGGACACTCTGAAGCGCCTCACGCAGCGACGGCGTCAGCACGATTTTGTCTGGTTGATGGGTGCGGACAATCTGGTACAGTTCCCGAAATGGGAAGGATGGCAAGAAATCTTTAACACTGTTCCCATTGCAGTTTTTGACCGCCCCTCCTATTCTTTTAAGGCATTGGCCGGTGTTGCCGCAACCCGGTTTGCGGGGTCCCGCATTCCGGAACGGAATGCCTCAGGATTGTCGCGAAGAAGGGCACCATCCTGGGTGTTTCTGCATAGCCGGTTGAATCCAGTCTCGGCGACGGAAATTCGCGCCCGGGACAATGGTGGCAAGTAGGTCAGATCGACGAAAGGTCATTGAATGAAACGGATCTCGAGGAACGTATCATAGCTACGCAAACTCAGAGCCCGCCCGCGCCCAAACAGCTACTCGAACTGATCCTGCAGTCGCTCGATGATGACAAGGCGGTCGATATCATAGATATCGACTTGGCCGGTAAGAGCACGATTGCCGACGCCATGGTCGTGGCGAGTGGCGCCAGTGTCCGTCAGGTTGGGGCGATGGCGGAACACCTGCGCAAGCGGCTGAAGGCAACTGGCGTTAAGGGCGTTTCCATCGAAGGCGCTGAGAATTGCGATTGGGTTCTGATCGATGCCGGTGACATCATCGTGCATCTCTTCCGGCCGGAAGTTCGGGATTTTTACAATATCGAGAAGTTGTGGTCCGAAGCGCTGCCCGAACATGCCGATCTCAACGCGGCGCAAAGCTGAAGGATCGATAACGTGCGCATTCGCCTCATCGCCGTCGGCCGGATGCGGCGCGGTGTCGAGCGCGATCTTTACGAAAATTATCGACAGCGACTCCGTTGGGAGGTCGATCTGCGGGAAATCGACGATCGGAAGACAGGCGGCAGTAAGGAGCGCGAGGGTGAGGCCATTCTGGCGGCTGTACCCGATGGGTCCGTCCTATTGGTGCTTGATGAACGCGGCCGCGACATGGCCAGCGGCGCGTTGGCGAAGAAAATCGGTGCTTGGCGGGATACCGGTATAAGCGACCTTGCCTTCGCAATCGGCGGCGCGGACGGTCTGTCCGACCAGGTTCGCCAGGAAGCTGATCTGCTGCTTGCGTTCGGGAGTGCTACTTGGCCGCATCTCTTGGTTCGTGGCATGTTGGCGGAGCAACTCTACAGGTCGCAGCAGATCCTTGCCGGATACCCGTATCATCGCGCATGAAACCGGTTGTTTGCAGGCTACAGGAGTTCACCTAGAATGGCATCACCATGACAGATTACGAAACACCAAAGCCCGTCGTTCTCTGTATCCTTGACGGTTGGGGTGACGGGCCCGATACATCGACTAATGCGATTGCGCGGGCGGAAACGCCGAACTGGGACGCCATGTTGGCATCTAATCCGAGAGTGCGCCTGAATGCATCTGAACATCACGTCGGTTTGCCCGATGGTCAGATGGGAAATTCAGAGGTTGGACACATGAATCTCGGCGCGGGCCGGATCGTACTGCAGGACCTGCCACGCATCGACGCCGCCATAGATGACGGTTCTCTCGCGGATCATGACGGTCTGATCGCGTTTATCGATGATCTCAAATCAAGCGGCGGTACGGCGCATATCGCGGGGTTGATGTCGCCAGGTGGTGTCCATTCCCATCAAGACCAAATTGCCGCGTTGGCGCGCCACCTGACTGCGTCCGGCGTGCCCATCGCCGTGCATGCCTTCCTCGACGGACGCGATACGCCGCCCACATCCGCAACGGAGTATCTCGAGGGTTTTATTGCGGCCTCCGAGGGCGCATCAATTGCGACGATCTGCGGGCGCTATTTTGCGATGGATCGCGACAAACGCTGGGACCGGGTCGAGCGTGCCTACCGGCTCTTGGTTGACGCCGATGGTGTGCGCGCGGACGATCCGGTAGAAGCGATCCGAGCGGCTTATGAGGCTGATGTTACCGACGAGTTCGTCGAGCCGACCGTCATAAATGGTTATGCTGGAATGCGCGACGGTGACGGGTTGTTGATGGCGAATTTCCGTGCCGATCGCGCCCGCGAGATTCTGTCGGCATTGCTTGTCTCCGACTTTGACGGCTTTGATCGGGGGGCGGGTGTCAAGTTTGCGGGGACCCTTGGGCTGATAGAGTACTCCGAGGCCCTCAATCCGGTGATTGCGCCCCTCTTCCCTTCACTCGATCTCGAGCGGGTGTTCGGTGAACTGTTGGCCGAGAATGGACACCGCCAGCTCCGTATCGCCGAAACCGAGAAATATGCTCACGTCACTTTTTTCTTTAACGGCGGCAGAGAGCAGGTTTTCGAGGGCGAGGAGCGCATCATTGTGCCGTCTGCCGACGTCGCGACTTATGATCTGCAACCCGAGATGTCCGCCGACGAGGTCACCGACAAGCTGGTTGAAGAAATTGGCACAGGCCGCTTTGACTTCATCCTGGTGAACTACGCCAATACGGATATGGTCGGGCACACCGGCGATTTAGCAGCCGCGGTCCGCGCCGTCGAGGCCGTCGACCATTGCCTCGGTCGCCTTCGTGACGCGGTGCTTGGCGCCGGCGGCGCATTACTGGTGACCGCCGATCATGGGAACGCCGAGATGATGACGGACCCACAGACTGGGGGACCGCATACGGCCCATACCCGAAACCTTGTTCCTTTAGTGCTGATCGGATGCGACCAACGCGTCGAGAGTTTGATCGATGGTCGTCTTGCCGATGTCGCGCCGACTTTGCTCGATCTCATGTCATTGCCGCAGCCGGCGGAAATGACGGGGCGGTCACTCTTGGCGGAAGCGGGCGCGCGACGTGCCGCTGGTTAGTCGAAACGCATTCTGCATTGTCGCGATCGCGGTTGGGGTTGGCCTGTCTCCCGTCTCCATTGGTTGGACACAGGACAAGCAGGACTTGGAACGCCTCGAAAAAGAGATCGAGGAGAACCGACGGCAACGCGAGAACCTGGACCAGGATCGTCGAAACCTTGAGCAAGGGGTTTCCGCACTCCGCCGCAATATGATCCGTGCGGCCCGGATGGCGCAGGAGCAGGAATCTGTTTTAAGCCGGCTTGAATCTAAGCTGCCTGAATTGGAGGCCGAGGCCGCGGCGCGCAATGAAGCGTTGAATGCGCGCCGACGACAAATGACAGGGACGCTTGCGGCACTTGAGCGACTGTCGCGGAATCCGCCACAAGCGTTGTTGTTGTCGGATGCTGAGCCGTTGAAGATTGTGCGCAGCGCCATGCTTCTGCGCTCTGCATTGCCGCATTTGCGTTCTCAGGCATTGGCCCTGAAAGGCGATCTGGCGGATATCGCAACTGTCCGCCAAGAACTTGAGACGCGCCGCGCAGAGATAAAAATCGCAACCCGCGGCCTGGAAAACGAGCGCGGTCGCTTAAACGCTCTTATCTTGCACAAGGCCGCGGAGCGCCGCCGCATGATGACTGAAACACGCCAAGTGGATGACCGCTTCAGTGATCTAACGAAGCGTGCGAGCAACTTGCGCGAATTGTTTGCCGACCTTCGCGCGAAGAGGGTCCGGTCCGCTCCAAAACCTAAGGAACCGCCGAGCCGAA
>CAXGSZ010000033.1:0-10972 GCA_964012455.1 uncultured Alphaproteobacteria bacterium | reverse complement strand
CGGCCGGATTGGATTCGATGCTTTACCGCCCTCGTTCGTCGTCATAGTGTCCGGTTATTGAAAATTCTGGCAACCTTGGGGCCCGGTCGTCGAATCATCTGTCTTCTGCCACGCCTTCTTTTTTTATTTTCGACGTGCCGCGCTTGGGCGTCGCTGAGATTATGCCGACGTTGGCGCAACTCGTGGTCGCACCGCCCATGCGCTAAATCCTATTTCGTGCGATTGACTTTTGGGGACGTCTGGAAGCAGAAAGTCGCGAACAGCGACAGCGTCTTCAGGGCGTTGTAGAGACGGATCAGCAACAAGCGCTCGATGCAGATTCCGCGGCCCGTGCGGAATCGGATTTCCTCGCCCACATGAGCCACGAACTACGGACTGCGCTCAACGCCAATTTGGGGTTCACGGAGACAATTCGTGACACACTACTTGGTCCGATAGGTACTGGAGCCTACCGTGATTACGCTCGTCATACACACGAAAGCAGCGAATACTTTCTACCTCCGTTCAACGATAGGCTCACTATGTCGCGCATTGAGTCAGGGAAGATGGAACTCGACAAAGGCGACCGCCATGTGAGCCAGCTTGTCGATGAATGCTTAACTCTCGTCGTAGGTGACGCCGCTTCGAAGGGCTTCACGATCGATATTTCCGTCATCGACAGCGATGTTCGTGTCTCCGGTGACCGCCGGGCAATCAAACAAATTACGATCAAGCTGCTTTCAAGCGCAGTCAAAATTACGTCGTCGCAAGGCCCTATCGACATCGACGCATCGGGAAACGAAGAGAGCTTGATGACGATCACGGTTATCCATACTGGTGTCAGCACCAACACTCGGGATATCGCACGGATTTTAGAACCCTTAATCAGACTGGAACAGGCAGAGACAGGCACTGGTCTTTGCCTTCCACTCGCGAAAAGTCTCGTCGAGCTGCATGGCGGCGAATTATTGACTCAAAGTCAGCCCGGAATCTGAACAAAGGTCACAACGACTTTCCCCGACCGCTGGTAAGGCGCTAAACCCCGCGCTCCATTGGTCATTGGAAGCCTGATCCGATAGGCTCCGAGCGCCATGCAGCTTTCACGCTCTGCCTCCATTATACTCATTGCCGCCGTCTGCTCTGCCCAGGCCCTGACGCAAATTGGCTCGTTTACTTTCTCGGCGCTCCTGCCGACTTTCTTCGCTGAATGGGGTATTAGCCACACCGAGGCGGGGTGGCTGTCTGGCATCATCTTTCTCGCCTATGCTCTGTCCGTCCCGTTTATTTTGCCGCTGACGGATAGAATCGACCCACGGTGGGTGTATATCTGCTTCGTGTCACTGACCTGCCTGTCTCACCTTGGTATGGCCATCCTCGCGAATGGCTTCTGGACAGGGATGACCTTCCGCATTCTCGCCGGTATCGGCTGGGGTGGCACATACATGGTCGGTCTCAAGGCACTGGCCGATTTGATCGAAGGACCGATGCAGTCCCGCGCGGTCGCGTTTCACGCGGGCAGTATTGGTGCCGGCGGTTCGCTTTCCTACCTGATCGCCGGTTGGACCGCGCTGTATTTTGACTGGCACATCGCTTTCATGATCTCGGCACTCGGCAGTTTTCTCGCTATGATCATCATGATTTCTTTCGTGCCTTCGCGGCAGCCGCCACCGCGCGACGACAAGACGCACCCCTTCGATTTTCTGCCTGTATTGATGAACAAATCGGCGATGGCTTATGCCATCGGCTACTGCGTGCATACTTGGGAAATGTTCACGATGCGCTCTTGGGTCGTCGCATTCCTGGTGTTCACGGCGGCCCAAGGAGATCAACCGAATTTTTTTATCCCAACCGTTATCGCGATGTTGATGGAGGTCGTCGGTACCGCGACGAGTATTGTCGGTAACGAACTTGCGATACGCACGGGTCGAAGACAATTTATCTTCTGCGTGATGCTCGCGTCGATCGCGTGCTCCCTGGTCGTCGGCTTTACTGCGGGAATGGGTTACGGGTTCGCCGCTCTGGTATGCCTGCTCTACAACGCCGTGATTTACGCAGACTCTTCATCTTTGACCGCCGGTACCGTAGGCAGTGCCGAACCCGAACGCCGAGGCGCCACGCTGGCGATACACGCTATGCTCGGATATGGTGGTGGGTTTGTTGGGCCGTTGGTTCTAGGCATCCTGCTGGATATGCTCGGCGGCGAAACGGTACGAAACTGGGGTCTCGCGTTTGGACATGTCGCGGCGGTCATGTTGATCGGTCCGATTGCGTTACGCATTCTAAAACCGAAGGAGTTGCCGGGCGATCGGCCGAACGACTAGCCCCCCTGCTCTTCCGCAAACTCGCGGAAGAGCCAGTCCCTAAAGATACCGACCTAGGGGTGCTCCAACGCATCTGGCCAGTAGACTGCGCAATTTGCCATTACTTCCGGCACCACCGAATCAAACAAGTATACCGAGCGCTCCGCCCACAGATCGTCAACCGCGAGCGCCGTCTTCCCAAACGCGACACCGGCCCTTGCAACGGCCGCATTTAATACATCGGCGGAGTTACGGAACCGAAACCGCACACTCGCTCGATGCCATGCTGATGCAACCAGAAGTTCCAGTCATAGGTAGCGCCGTCAGTTTCCACCGGCCCCATATCATTCAGCAATGTGAACTTGCGGGGATATCCACGTACCTTCAGCGCCCGGTCGCCGGAGAGCAGCAATGGGCTGCACATCGGCGCCACTGAATTCGAGACAATACGTTCCTACTCAAGCCCCGGATGATCACCATTGCCATTGTGTATGGCAAAGTCGACATCTTCACGATCGAAGTCCGGAAACTGTACGTCCGAGGAAAGTCGGACATCGGCATCGGGATACCTCTGCTAGCCGGGGCACGAGCCATTTCATGGCAACCGACAGCGGAAAGGGAGGCCGTCGATGCATTTTGCAGAAATTGGGACTATAACGCGTCAACAGCCTGGGAAAAGGATGCGAATCCGGCTCGTCCCCGGGCAGCAGCGTCTCACCAACCGATGCCACGCAAGCCCACGATGCAGTCGATCGAACAACGCCACACCGAGGCATTTTTTAGTTCCTTGATTTGATGGCTGACCGCTGACGGTGCGACGTTCAACAATTTGGCCGCATAGCTGCAGTTTATACAACGCCGCCGCCTCGAAGATCCGTAACGAATCTAATGTTGGTAAGGAGGCCATATCTGCTTTGCAGTGAAATTTATTCACTTCAACTATGAGAGATTATCTTTTGCTTCACTATTCCTTTCCAACTATTGCCTAAAGCAATGCCGTGTCCTGCAATGAACCCCATTTAACGGAAAACCAATATGATCGCCTTTTCCTGGCTATGGATTCCGATAACCATCTTCGCTGCTTTTGTGCAAAACATTCGCTCGGCCGCGCAAAAGCATCTGACCTCAGAACTGAATACGATATCCGTGACAATGGTTCGATTCCTCTTCGGACTGCCGTTTGGGCTATTGTATTTATGGTTCTTGAATTCGCGCCGCACGGAACCGTTTCCGGGGATCAGTTGGGAGTTTATCGCCTTAACTGCAACCGCCGGGACGAGCCAGATCATAGCGACGGCACTCTTGGTGTATCTCTTTTCACTCAGGAACTTTGCTGTCGGTACGGCGTATGCCCGCACCGAAGCCTTCCTGACGGCTATCATCGGTGCTCTGTTCTTCGGCGAAGCCGTCGTCATATATGGATGGGGCGCCATACTCATCAGCGTTGCCGGCGTGATCCTAATCACCACCGCCAGAACCGGCATCGGAGGTGGGCAATTGCTTAGCCTTCTCTTCGATAAATCAGCATGGATCGGCATCATCTGCGGTCTCTTTTTCGCTGTTGCGTCCCTCACGATGCGCAAGGCCACGCTAATTCTAGGGATGGAGGACTTTCTCTTTCGCGCGGCGCTCACAATGATATTCATGCTTTCGATGCAGACGGCCGCGATGTCCGCCTATGTGCTCGTCACAAACGCATCGCAATACCTTATTGTCTGGCGGAACCGGAAAGTCTGCCTGCTTGTTGGCATAACCAGCGTTATGGGGACAATCGGCTGGGCAACGGCGTTTACGCTGGAACAGGCCGCGTATGTAAAGTCTCTGGCTCAGATCGAGTTCGTGTTCACCCTAACGGCGTCATACTGGTTCTTCAAAGAACGCTCGACGCCGAAAGAACTTTGCGGCATCGCGCTCGTCGTCCTCGGGATCATTCTTCTCGTCCTGTTCGGCTAAAATCAGGACTCCGGCGCCACGACATTTCCGGCGCCACGACATTTTTCGCCGAGACCGCCGCCATCTTTTCGGACGACATGTCGTGCGGAGACAAGGCCACCGGTTTGCCTTCCGGCCCCATCAAAAATGTAATCAAGCTTTGATTAACTGGGTATTTGTCGGGCGCCGCACCTTCTGGGCAAACCTTGACCGCATGCATCCGATAGGCGTCCGTGACAGCCTTGGTCTGCGCCGTGTCCCCGCGCAATCCGATCATCCTAGGATAAAATTTCCCGACATAATTCTTCATAAGATTGCCCTTTCCACGCTCGTAGAGATCACCTTCGACGCCGACTTCGTGGCTCTAAATTTAGAAAACGGCCGGGTTTGCCACCGTCCCCTTCGACCTTAAAAACCATGTAGGTGTTGCCATAATTCGCCGCGATCGCAACAGGTATCTCACCGGCCTCGCACCGTTTGGCACAACGGTGGTAATCTATACCCGGCGCATACATGATCTCGGTGATATGGCACCAGGTATCAAAGATCTATCCGGTAACCTTGATTATTGCCGCTGCCGCGTCGGCGACCCCAAACGATAGCAACAGCGCCCCCGGCGCGCCGATCACCGTTCTTGAAATCCCACTTATATTTGTCAGGTCAAATCGTACTTCTGCGGAGTGGAGCGCGATTAATCGCCGTCAATCGGTCACGACACCCGCTTCAGCAGCTCGTTCGACAAGAAAATCTCGGGCTATATTCATATCATCGAGGCTGCCGAAGGCGTTCATATAATGGCCCTTGAAACCCAATCCTTCGATCCGGGCGAACATGTGGCCAAAATCAATATTTCCTTCTCCGGGTCTCATATGAACCTCATAGTCGCCCGTACAGTCCGCGATACGGACCTCGCCAAGGCGCGACGTATCGAGCCCATCAATGAAACCGTCGATCCCATCCGGAACGAGGTGGGCGTGATTGACAGTGAATGACCACTTCAGTGCGGGTGAGTCGAGGTGGTCGAAGTAATACTGAGCTTCCTCCACCGTATGTGCGAGATAATGCACTTCCGCCAGATCCGGCTCCCAATTCATATTTTCGAGATACAGCGTCGCACCTTTGTCCTCCGCATATTTGGCAGCCTTTGCGATATGTGCCACCGCCGCTTCCATCCGTAACTGTTTGTCGCCGAAATGGTGTCCCGGGTGAACAACCACCCATTCCGCATTCAGCTGCACCGCGACATCGATATAGGCCGCCAGATAGTCATCGATCGCTTCGGATAAGAATGGCGAATACTCCGCAATGTTCACACCGGAGAGTGTGTGCAGTCCGATATGGATTCCGCCCGCGTCCGCCGCTTTCAGGATCGGTCGGCAGCGCGCTTCATCAAACGTATCCAAGCCGTTCGGTACAATATCGAGCTGCGCGTCGATATACGTCACGCCATGTTCAACCGCCCAGGCGACGCCATCCTCCAGCGAAACACGGCGTCCGAGGTCGACACCGATCCTATCCTTGAGCGACATTGCGCTTTTCCTCTCTATCCGTACTGCTCTGTCCCTAAATCAATCCTAGCCGACATCTAACTCTTTATGAGCTATGAGCCATGGCTGTGATTGGGAGGCATCGAGCAACTCCTGCACATCCGAATACTTTAGCACTACTTCGGCGTAGTCGCAGGGCCAGCCCTCGAGTTCAATCCCGTAGGTACAGAAGCGGCACAAAACTGGGGCAAAACGCGTTCGGTGCTGTAAATCGACTGCCAAATAGAAAGAGTTCGTACGATCCGAAACTGGACCAAGCCCACTCCCAGAGCTGGCAGACACGTCGGATATCATCCCTAGTCTTGATGGTCATCCGGAAACTTCGGTAGCTTCATGGCGTATTGAATGGCATGGAGGTGCGCAGCGCGCGAAACCCTGAATGCATCTCCGAACACAAGCTGCGCGCCGCCGCTCGCTCTTCACTATCCGTTGACCGAAATTTCGCCGGCGAGGAATTGTCCTGCAACAAATTCCGTTATCGCCAGGCTATCCCAAACGATACGGCGATCGGCACCTGTAACAATTTCCAACGCCGGCAACTGCCGCCCCGGCGACAGGTCCGCCGAAATATCTCAAATGCATCAGTGTAGCGCGGAATGGCCTCCGTATCGGAATCGACCACAGAGATTTTAGAACCAGCCATGCCCACATCCTCCGGCCTGAATACACACCATTGCCAAGCAATAATCTGTATGAGGTCGAGCGAATTGCCGTCTCGACGATTTGCATATTGGCACCTCCAGGATAACCGTTTTGCTGAAGGCCGCCCTATTGCGGCGCATCAATCGCATTTTTCGGCAGTGGACGAATTGAGTCGGCCCGGCCATCTCTCCGCACCTCTTACGACGCACTCAGCCCAGCATGTCAAAAAGCATTTCATTCACGGCATCTGGTGCCTCATACATCACCCAGTGACCGGTATCATCGAGCGTCCGGAAATCCATATCGGGTTTATAGGTGCGCAGGATTGCTTCACGCGCCGGAACATCGCCGAGTGAATAGACATCTTCTACACCCCAGATGCCATAGAACGCCGCGCTCGTATCCGGCAATGCGCGCAGCAGAATGTCACTTTCCGGGATACCCCGTACCCGAATGCGCGTACGAGCGGTATTAGCGTCCTGAAGATGCAGCGACAGGTCATCCACCACACGCTCGTCATTGAACATCACCCCAGCAAGGTTGTTGCGGTGTATCTCACGCCGCGCCGGCCAATCCATATCACGGGACAACCGCTTCAACGGCCGCTTGTATTCCACCGGCGCGTCAACGCCCATGCCACCAGCACCGATCAGCACAACGCGACGGACGCGCCCACGGTGGATCGCCGCCATATGGCCTGCGTGAATGCCACCATACGAAAACCCGACAATATCATAATCGGCGTCATCGCCCATCAGCGCATTGACCCCATCCGCCATGATCTGTGCGCTATCAACGACGGGGTCCTGCAAGTCCGGCAATGCCGAGTCGCCGTAGCCCGGCATGTCTGGAACCAAAAGCCGAAAGCGTTCTGCAAGCGGTTCAATGTTGCGGATGAAATGCGTCCACGAACCGTAGTCGCCATGCAGCAAGACAATGGCCGATCCGCGCCCCCAACATCGCCATGCAACAGCGCTGTTGGCGCCATCAAAGGGAATGTCGACCCGTTCGGCCGTCCTCTCGAGCCGCTGGAGTATATCCTCGGAGTGGCTCAATATCCTTCGACGAAGACCATGTTGCCGATCGAATTGTCGGTACGATACTTGATAATGTTCTGGTAGTCGGCCGAGTTGTACCACTTCTTCAGGGTGGTCATATTCGGAAACTCGAGAACGACTATGCGCTTTGGCGTCCAATCACCCTCCATGGGCTCGACTTCACCACCACGCACCATGTATTTGCCGCCATGCTTTTCGATCGTAGCCGGGACTGCTTCCTGATATTTCTTAAAGCCTTCCGGATCGGTCACGTCGATATCGGCGATGAGATAGGCTGGCATATCTACTCCCCACATCCTCCAGTTTGCCAACATACAGGATGGAGTCTAGCATCCCGGCCAAAATTGCAAGCCTACGTTCGCTTGACGAAGGTAGGTCTCTTTCCTGGAAGAAATACACATGACCCTCGATCTTTACGCTTGGAACACGTCAAACGGCCGGAAAATCTCGATTATGCTCGAGGAACTCGGCGTCGATTACAGCATTCACCTAACCGATATCGGCAAGGACGAACAGTTCGCACCCAAATTTCTGAAAATCAGCCCAAACAATCGTATTCCCGCGATCGTCGATAGCGACGGCCCAGGTGGCGGCAGCTACTCGATGTTCGAATCCGGTGCGATCCTGCTCTATCTCGCGGACAAGTTTGGCAAGTTCAATCCGACGGATGAACGGAAGCGATATGAAACGCTGGTCTGGCTGATGTGGCAGATGGGCGGTATCGGCCCGATGTTCGGCCAGGTCCACCACTTCGAACGCGCCGCGAAGGAAGACATTCCCTATGGGAAGAAGCGTTACGGCGATGAAGCGCGGCGCCTTTATAGCGTGATGGACGGACGCCTCGGCGAATCCGCATATCTTGGCTGTGACGAATACACAATTGCCGATATCGCGACCTATCCTTGGGTGGCACGCTACGACTGGCAAAACATAGACCTCGCCGATTTTCCAAAGGTGAAACGCTGGTTCGATGAGCTGAGCGCCCGGCCTGCAGTCAACAAGGGGATGAACGTCCTTGCACCGCCACAGTCCTAAGGATCCGCCGCGATGAGCCGTCACGAAGGCAAACTCAACGTGATGGGCTTCGCGCTTCCAAAGGCTTGGCAATACCCGAGCGCAAACCGCGCCGCGGTCGTCCAGCTTAGCCAGATACTCTACGTCTCGGGCGGTGGCCCGGCCTGCCGGACTTTCCCGGTGTGCGCCAGAAGGGCAAGGTCGGCGTCGACGTTACGATAGAGGAAGGCCAGGCCACGGCCCGAGCCGTCAAGCTGATGATCTTGGCTTCGCTGAAAGGTTTCACTAGTGATCTGGACCGGGTGAAACGGGTGGTGAGGCTTTTCGGCTTGGTGAACGGCGGTCCTGACTTCCGGGACTATCCAAAGGTCATCGACGGTGCCTGCGACTTTGTCTGCGAACTATGGGGACCCGAGTTCGGCCAGAACGCCCGCACCTCCATCGGTGCCGGCGGCTTGCCGCACGACATCCTCGTTGAGATCAACGGTGAGTTCGAAATCGTCGACGGCTGAAGGATCGTGCCACCGCCCGAGCGTTCTGTTAAAAGTTGTCTTTGAGATTTCTAGTTTCGGCGAAAACTGCGACGAGGTCGGCCCCATTAAGGCCGATCGTCGACTGAAGGTTTTCGCTCATCGGACGCACGAACGGGTTTGTCGCGCGTTCCAAACCAATGGTTGTCGGCACAGTCGGTAAACCCTGTGCACGCAGGTCATCAATTTCCTTACTACGCGCCACCAGACTCACATTTCCAGGCTCGACCGAAAGGGCGAACTGAGCATTCGCCTGCGTGTACTCGTGCCCGCAATAAACGACCGTTTCATCGGGTAGTGCCATCAGCTTCTGCAGACTGGTCCACATCATCTCCGGCGTTCCTTCGAACAAGCGTCCACATCCGAGCGCAAACAACGTATCCCCTACGAATGCGATGCATTCGCTCTCAAAATAATAAGCGATATGTCCGATCGTATGGCCGGGCACCTCGAACACTTTTGCCTCTAGTGATCCGAATTCATAGAGGTCACCGTCGGAGACCTTCACTTCAATCCCCGGAATACGCTCGGCATCGTTTGCAGCCCCGACAATGGTGCATCCCCAACGTTCCTTAAGTTCCAGATTGGCACCCGTATGATCGCCATGATGATGGGTATTCAGGATATGGGTAAGACGCCAGCCCTTCTCTTTCAACCCTGCGTTCGTAGCGCCGGCATCGGGTGTGTCTATGCACGCGGTGACGCCGGAATCGGGATCATGCGCCAGAAAACCGTAGTTGTCTGAACGACAAGGGAATTGATGAACTTGCAGCGCCATGCTCCGAATCTCCAAAAGTTTGTCGCGTCGCTCTAATTCTTCGCGATAGACGTAGCGAAAGACGAAGGGATTGGCGAGTCCTAAGGGAAGGACATCCCCAATCAAGCGTCAATCGAAAGCGTTGGACGAAGAAAGCGTTCCTTGCCCCCCGCAGCATTCTTCACCGCCACGCCGTCCCAGATCAGTTCGCCCCGAGAATAGGTCGCCGCGACCCTAACGTTGAACCGGCGACCGGCAAACGAACTCCATGAGACCGCCGAAAGACTGTTGGATGGGTCGAACTCGTACTGCTCTTTCTTAAGGACGGCGATATCAGCATGGTGACCAGGTGCAAGACGCCCCTTGCGATCGCCTATCAGGAAATGGTCCGCCGGTCCGTCACAGAGCATCTTTACAGCCATCCGCGGGCCTATCCCATGTTCCTCACAACCCGTCCAAAAAGCCGCTAACAAGGTCTCCAGACCCGGACCGCCCGACGTGTTCTTGAAGATGTTCGGGTCGTTCTTCCGATCCAATCCCCAACTCACATGATCCGACGAAACGAAAGTACAGCGCCCCGCCACAACGTGCTGCCACAGCAATTCAGTTTCCGCCTTCGGGCGCATCGGTGGGTAGTGTTTGACCTTGGCGCCCAGCTTTTCGGCGTGTTCTTCGTGATTGATCATCAGGTATTGCACACATGTCTCGATCGATGCTGCATGACCCGCGGCGCGGTACATCTCACAGATCTCGAAGCCGCGGCTTGTGGAGCAGTGCACGACATGAGCTCGCGCCCCCGTACGGGCTCCCAGCTCGTAGACTATTACCGTCGCCAAATCTTCGATGAGCGGCGTATGAGCCCGGGCGAAGGCATCCCAACCAGTATCGCCAGCGTCCGTCAGTCGCGCGATGTTACGCTGCGTCATTTCCTGCATTTGATTGTGTACGCCGCACGCGAGCCCCGCTCCTCTGATAACCTTGAACGCGGCTTCCAGGTCATCTTCCATAATACGAGGAAATCGGCCCGGCGCGGCCTCGAAAGTCGAAAACTTGAAGGCCGCCGCGCCCGCTTCGATCAGGCCCGGGATTTCGGATGTGCCATCTTCCTCACCAATAGTCGCGTGTAGTGCTACGTCTACATGGCATTCGCGTCTGATCTCGTCGGCCTTCCGTTCAAATTCCTCACGTGTGGAGATTGCCTTTGGATCGTCAT
>CAXGSZ010000032.1:0-11129 GCA_964012455.1 uncultured Alphaproteobacteria bacterium | reverse complement strand
AATGACCCGTCAGCATCGAGCGAAATCTTCTCGATCTTCGCTTGTGCTTCGCGCAGCTTGCTCTCGCAATGCCGCTTGAGAGCGGCGCCACGCTCATAGTTCTCGATTGCTTGGTCGAGCTTCACTTCACCGGATTCGAGACCTTTCACGATCTGTTCCAAAGCATGTAGAGCCTCTTCGAAGCTTAGTAGGGCGATGTCTTTGTGTATGTTGTTTTCGACCATACCACCTCCGTCACGGGGGAGTTTAGTGACCGCGTATACGACTGTCCAAAACTATGTCCATCCGGTCAACGGATTGTGTGACGTCAGTTTTCCATCATGACACGGACATGTGTCGCCACGCTGTTTGACAGGGCGTCGAGATTATAGCCACCTTCCAAGGTGGAGACGAGACGCCCGTGGCAAAAATCCGCAGCGACACCAAACAATTCCGCAGTTGCCCATGCATAATCGTCCTCGACGAAATTCAGTTGTGCGAGCGGATCGTCCGCGTGCGCGTCGAAGCCCGCCGATACAAAAATAAATTCGGGTGCGAATTTTCGCAGGGCAGGCAGGATGCGTTCGCCGAAACCTGCGCGCAAGGCCTCTCCGCCAGAATAAGGTGAGAGCGGAACATTGACGATATTGTCATGGGCGCCGCGCTCGCTTTCTGCTCCGGATCCGGGATAGAGTGGCATCTGATGGATTGATGCGAAGAATAGATTTGCGTCTTCCCAGAACATGGCCTGAGTGCCGTTTCCGTGGTGGACATCGAAATCGACCACCGCGACGCGTTCGGCACCGTGGACTTGCCGCGCGTGCTCTGCGCCCGCGACAACATTGTTGAAAAGACAAAATCCCATGGGACGGCTTGGTTCGGCGTGATGACCTGGTGGACGGATGGCGCAAAACGCATTGTCGGCCTGTCCGGCGCTGACGGCATCGACCGCCGCACAGAGCGCGCCGACGCCTCTTAGCGCCGCTTCACCCGAGCCTGGCGACATGCTGGTGTCCCCATCAATCATGACCCTACCTTCGCTCGGAACGGCATCGAGAATTTGTTCGACCAGATCGCGCGGGTGAATTCGAGCGATCTGGTCGATATTGGCTTTGGGTGCTTCTTGTCGCACGAGGCGATCAAAATCCGGAGTGCGCAAGGCTTTGGTCACTGCTTCTAATCGGGCCGGTGATTCGGGATGCATCGGTCCCGGATCATGTCCGATACAGTTTTCATGTGTGAAGAGATATGTCGTCATCGCCAATCTCCTGGGCGAAAGGTTCCACCGTCAGCAGATTAGCAGAGTTAGGGCGAATTCGATTGACTTGCAGGGGCCTGATAGGATTGCATAGCGAATAGGTAATTCATGTAATTTTGCGTCTAAATATATGTTAAATAAGTACATTTTTCTGGTCGCATGGCGAGGAGCGGTTTTCAGCAGGTGGGCGACGGCTGTTGCGATAAGCATCGTGCTTATTTTGGCCGGTGCGCCATCAGTTGCCGTTGCCCAACGGCCTTTGGCCAAAGTGGTCGTTGAGAAGGTTCGGACGGCTGAAGTCGCCCAGACGTTTCCGGTAATCGGGCGGTTCGTTGCTCGGCAGCATGGCGTGGTTGCTGCGCTGACCAGTGGCCCGCTTAAGGAAACCCTAGTCAAGGTCGGTGAACGTGTGACAAAGGGACAGGTGGTTGCGCGCATGGTAATCGACCGTATCCACGCCAACCAAAACCTGCTGACTGCGGAACTTCGCGAGAGGGAAGCGGGGCTCCAGACCGCGGAAGCACAGCTGAAGCTGACGATGGGCGAATTGGCACGTCTTGACGGCCTCCGGCGTTCTGTGGCGTTTTCCCAAGCGCGCTTCAGCGACAAGCGAAACGAAGTCGCTAAGTACCGTAGCGAGGTCACAGAGGCGCAGGGCGCGGTCGCGAAGGCACGCGCCAATCTGCAGCTTGCGCAGATTGACCTGCATAACGCCGAGGTGCGGGCGCCATTCGACGCGGTTGTCGTTCGCAAACATGCCGTTGCGGGTGCCTATTTGGCTGTCGGTGACCCGGTGGTGACCCTCGTGAACGATCAAGAAGTGGAGATTGAAGCAGACGTGCCGGCGGATCGTCTCGAAGGCGTGGTCGCGGGACGTAAGGTTGAGGTGCAGCTTGATAATGGCGCCAATTTACAAGCAAAAGTGCGGGCGGTTGTGCCGTCTGAGAATTCGAAGACACGAACGCGACCGGTACGCTTTCAACTGATAGACGCGGCTGGACACGCTGTTGCTGACAATCAGAGTGCCACGGTTATGTTGCCGGTAGCGCGGGCTCGTCGTGTACTCACGGTCCATAAGGATGCGGTGACGAGCAAAGGAAAGAGCAAGGTTGTCATACAGATCGTCGATAATGTTGCCAAACCAAGAAACATTCAGGTTGGCGCTGCGGTTGGTGACCGATTTGCCGTTGTTTCAGGTGTGAAGGAGGGGGACATCGTCGTGATCCGCGGCAATGAAGGGCTGAGGCCCGGGCAGAAAGTTGCCTTCGAGGCTCCTAGCGATTGATGGTTCGGACGGAATGAATCTGATCAAGTTTGCAATTGATCGTCCGACCGCCGTCATGGCTGCGGTCATCATGGCCGTGTTGTTCGGCGCTGTTGCGCTGAACACAATTCCGATTCAGCTTGCACCGGATGTGGCGCGGCCGGTAATTGATATCCGGACGAATTGGCTGGGCGCTGCACCGGCTGAAGTCGAACGCGAAATCCTCAATCTCCAAGAAGAACAAATGAAGGGCCTATCGGGCCTTGAGCGGATGGAAGGCCGTGCACTTCAGAGTCAGGCACGGTTGAAGCTCGAGTTTGTAGTAGGCACGGATATGGACAAGGCGTTGCTTCTTGTCTCGAACCGCCTCGACGGCGTACCGAGCTATCCGGAGGAGGCGGATGAACCACAACTAAAGATCGCCGGTCCGGAAGATAACCGCATCGCTTGGTTTCATCTGACCCGGCAACCGGGTAATAACAAGCCCATCCATCACTTCGGGGATTTCGCGGACGATGTCATTCGCGACCGGCTGGAGCGGGTGGCGGGGGTGGCCACGGTAAACTACTACGGTGGGGGTGCTCGCGAGATTCGCGTCACCGTCAATCCTGCCAAGATGGCGCGATACGAATTAACGGTACCGGAAGTCCTGTCGCGGCTCAGGGAAGAAAATGTCGCTATGACGGGCGGCGACGTCGAAGAGGGCAAACGGCGATATGTCGTCCGTACGGAATCGGAGCTCAACACGGTCGAAACCATCCGAAGCGTGGTGCTTCGAACTGATGAGCCGGGTAGTGGCGGTTTAGGCCGTGTCCTTGTTGGCGATATCGCGCGTGTCGAATACGGCTATAAGAAGCCGACAGCGCACGTACGTACAAACGGACAGCCGGCAATCGCCATCAACGCGACGCGGCAGGTCGGCGCGAATGTAATCGAGACAATGAAAGGAATTCGGAAGGCGGTTGCGGAACTCAACGCCGGTCCGATTGCGCAAGAACGCCTCGTATTCCGACAATTGTACGATGAGACGGTCTATATCGACTCCGCAATTGAGTTGGTGATCCAGAATATCTGGATCGGCGGCACGATCGCCGTCGCAATCCTCCTTCTGTTTCTGAAATCTATCCGCGCCACGCTGGTTGTGGGATTGGCCATTCCGGTGTCGGTGATTGCGTCTTTCGTCGCGATGGCATTGCTGGGCCGATCGATCAACGTCGTCTCCCTCGCCGGTATCGCATTCGCCGTCGGCATGGTGGTTGATGCGGCAATCGTCGTACTTGAGAACATCTACCGAATGCGCGAGCGCGGTAAGGAGCCCTCGATTGCAGCGCTTTTGGGCGCTAAGCAGGTCTGGGGGGCGATTCTGGTCTCAGCGCTGACCACGGTAATGGTCTTCATACCGCTGCTGATCATGGATCTCGAGGTAGGCCAGCTATTTCGCGATATCGCGGTCGCGATTTCCGTATCTGTCCTGCTGTCGCTGATCGTCTCGGTGACCGTCATTCCAGCTCTTTCGAGGAGATTACTCAGCGGTACTGTCAAGAAACCGGGCGAAGGATTAAGCGTTCCAATCGCCGATATGCTTGCCCGCGGCTTCATTGCCGCTGCGGTCGGGATGACGCGGCGCATTGTGGGCGATCGTATCCTGGCAATCGGTACCGTCGGTGCGCTGACGGCAGGGACGCTTGGTTTAACCTGGGTGTTGCTGCCGCCCTTGGAATACCTTCCGGAGGGCAACCGAAACCTCGTAATCAGCGTTGTTCAGCCTCCTGCCGGCTATAACCTCAAGACGATGAGCGAACTGGCAAACCGCGTAGAGGGGGAAATTTTACCGCGCATCGCGACAGATGAAAACGACATCCCGGCGGCACATCTGCCGCCCAAATTGAAGTATTTCTTCTTTGTCGTGTGGCGACAGCAGGTCTTTCTCGGCGGGCGGGGTATGGATCCGTCCCGTGCGAAGGACATCATCCCGATCTTGGAAGCACCTGTCTTCAAGGAACCAAGCACGTTCGTCCACAGTTTCCAGCCGTCGATATTTGGCCGCGGCATCGGGGGAAGCCGCTCGATCGATATGGATATCACCGGCCTTGAACTGACCGATATTTTTGAGGCCGCGCGTCTCGCCGGTACGAAAATTGGTTCGGTCCTGCCAAGGTCAGAGGGAACAAGCTTTCGGCCGCGGCCGAGCTTGCAGCTTGGTGAACCAGAAATCCGTATCGTGCCGGATCGTGTCCGCCTCGCGGATGTCGGACTTTCCACGCAGGACCTGGCGGTTACCGTGGACGCGTTTAATGACGGCGTCCGCGTGGCCGAGGTCACGGAAGGCGGTCAGCAAATCGACTTGATGCTAATGGGTCCAGAAGATGGAATTGGCGAAACTCAGGGTATTGCGAATCTGCCGGTGGTGACGCCTGCCGGCACTATCCTTCCGGTCTCATCACTTGCCGACGTGCAGGTGACGGCGGGACCGACCGAGATCCGTCATGTTGACAGCGCACGGACGGTCACATTGCAGATTAGACCAGCACCTCTCCTCGCGCTTGGCGAAGCTCTAAAAATCTTACAGCATGACGTCATCGAAAAGCTTTTCGAAGAGGGTGTGCCGCCCGGTGTGCGCATTCGTTTGTCGGGCACAGCGGATAAACTGGTCGCGACCGCGGCGGAAATGAAGTGGGATCTCGTGATCGCGCTAGCCATCGTCTATCTGGTGATGGCGGTGCTGTTTGAGAGCTTTATTTACCCGCTTATAATCGTGCTGTCCGTACCGTTGGCCACGGCGGGGGGTGTGATTGGGTTGAACATATTGAATTTATTTCATTTTCAAGCGCTCGATATGCTCACTCTACTGGGCTTCGTGATCCTGATTGGTATCGTTGTCAACAATGCGATTCTGCTTGTGCATCAGACGCTATTTCATATCCGCGATGAAGGTTACGCCCACGCGGACGCGATCGTCGAGGCGACGCGGAATCGTATCCGGCCGATCTTCATGTCAACCCTGACCAGCGTCGGCGGGATGATGCCATTGGTGATCTTTCCCGGGGCCGGTTCCGAGATCTACCGGGGGCTCGGTTCCGTCGTCGTCGGTGGGCTGTCGCTTTCCGCGTTGCTTACCCTCGCCATTGTGCCGCCGCTCTTGAGCGTATTCATCGGGTTTCTCGAGCGACAAACCGGCGAAGGTGCCACCACGCCGGTTGGAAAGCCGGCGGAGTAGTAAATGCCAGAACGCCTGGATTTCGTTGTAATAGGCGCTGGCATTGCCGGTGCGTCCGCCGCCTATCGCCTGGTGCAGCATGGCAAGACGGCCCTCTTGGATATGGAGGC
This sequence comes from uncultured Alphaproteobacteria bacterium, assembly GCA_964012455.1. GTDB lineage: Bacteria > Pseudomonadota > Alphaproteobacteria > UBA8366 > UBA8366 > UBA6544. Next base: position 5,301 of record CAXGSZ010000032.1, on the reverse strand, counting down.
ACAGCCTGGCTACCACAGCACAGGGCGATCTGCCGCGCAATTCACTGAGCTATACGGAAATGGGCCAATACGCGCGCTCGTTCGCTTGTCGAAAGGTTTTCTGATTGACCCGCCGGCAGGGTTCTCTGAATTGCCAATTTTGACAGCGCGTGGCGCCATGTTCGTCGCGACGGCGGAACAACGCCCGACGATTCAGGCGTTCTTGAGCATGGCGAAAAACGAGAACTGCCCGGTCCGCGTATTAGGCGCCTCGGATGCCCGTGATATCGTACCAGTCTTGCAGCCAGAGGCCTTCGAAAGTGCCGTGCTGGAGCCCGAATCGACGGATATGGACGTTCACGCCCTTCACGGTGGATTTTTGCAGGGTTTCCGAGCAAGTGGCGGCGTGGTTTTCACGGATGCGGAGGCCAAAGGGTTGGAAAGGCAGGGCGGTGTGTGGCGCGTGAACACGCCCGCCGGAGAATTTGAAGCACCTGTTATTGTGAATGCTACGGGAGCCTGGGGAGATGTTGTGGCGGCGCGTTCTGGCGTGGCTCCCGTCGGCCTCCAGCCAAAACGCCGGACGGTGATCCTGTTCGATCCGCCAGTGGGAGCGGACATCTCGGAATGGCCGTTGGTCATCGACGCGGACGAGAATTGGTATTTCAAACCGGATGCAGGAAAGGTTCTTGCGTCCCCCGCAGACGAAAATCCGAGTGAGCCCTGCGATGCGCAGCCTGAAGAGCTCGATATTGCGATCGTTGCCGACGCTATTGAGCGAATGACGTCGATGAAGGTTGGACAAATTTCGCATAGCTGGGCCGGACTGCGGACCTTTGTCCAAGACAAGACCCCGGTGGTTGGATTTGCGCCACAGGCGCCTGGATTTTTCTGGTTGGTGGGGCAGGGTGGCTACGGGATTGAGACATCGCCCGCGATGGGTGTTGCCGCGGCTAGCCTGATTGTGGAGGGTCGATTGCCAGCGGCATTCCCCGAGACGGGGGTAACAGAAGCAGACCTTAGCCCGGAGAGATGTGTCGCGCGCTAATGTCCGGTTTTGACATCACATAAACGCGTTTTGTTATGCGATAGATAACACGCTTCTGCCGCATAGCACGTAGCGTTGGAAATTGTATTGGATCAGGGGAACCCTTGGGCTCTGGCGGACACAACGCATTGGCAAACGGGCTACTGAACGAGATTGATAACGTTAGCGCGTCGTTTAAAGCGTTTGCTAACGAGAAGCAAATCGCATTTGTGTCCTATATAATATAAGGCGAGAAATCGGTCGATTAAAAGGATCGATTGCTCAATCTTAGCCAGTCGTCTCTTTCTCAGCATCCCTAGCGTTTAATGGGCGCACGTATTTTTAAGACACGGCGTGTCGACCAGTTTAAATCGTTTTCAGATCAGGCAAAGGTATCGAGGACCCGGCCTAACTCTCTACTAGCCCGGGATTCAAGATTTGACGCGTCATCTCGCTCCCGGTTGTCGTCAACGACCCGCGTGAAATCATCTGAATCCAGAGACGATTCCGTTTGAGCGATGCCGTCTTGCAGGCCTTGCTCAGCGGATCCAACATTTTCAGTTGCGATCTGGACCCCAGATTCACGCGCCCGTTCCGCAGCATTGCTCAATGTGGTTTCGACAACATTATCCGAACGGCGGCTCCCTTCCTGGACATTCGCCACTACGGCTTCTTCACGCTGGATGCTCCCGTCGACTACATCGTTGACCTGAGCCTGTTGCCTGTCATCGGCAAAAAAGTCGAAACCTTCGTTTCCTGGATTACCCAGATCATTATCTGATGACCCACCACGCGCCTGCTCAATGCGACGTTGCGCAAGCTCTTCGCCATCTTGATCGGATCGTTGTGCTTGCTGTTGTGCAACCTGTTGCTCTTCGTTCTGAATAGCAGCACGGATCAAGCCCGCGTTAAGAGCGCCGATGCCCGCGATTTCAGTCATAACATCCCCCGCATTCTGCGAGTGTTAGCAGTCAACCTTAGCATCAGAAGGCTAAGGTAGAATGGCATTCCGAGTCAACGCGGCTCGGACAAGTTGTTTTCTCATTCACAGCGAAATACCAGATATGGTGTGTTTTTCCGTCCAGAGGCCGTCGAGGTCAGTCTCCCGCCCGCGGATCCAAGGCATCCTGGAGACCGTCACCCATGAAATTGAAGGCGATCACCGTCATAAAAATGAACAATCCGGGCCAAGTCGCAAGTTCGGGAGCGGTCCAGATCAAGTCTTGCGCGTTGCTCAGCATATTGCCCCAACTGGCGACCGGAAGCTGGATGCCGAGCCCGAGGAAGCTGAGGACGGACTCAAAAAGAATGATATTGCCGACGGACAGCGTCGTAGCGACGACAATCGGCGAGATTACATTCGGCAGAATATGCATTAACAATATCCGGTCGGTTCGCGCGCCGAGCGCGACGGCGGCACGCACGAAATCACGGCGTTTCATGGACAGGGTTTCGGCGCGGACCAGCCGGGCGACCGTCGTCCAGCCGACCACCGAGACTATGATGATGATACGGTAGAGACTGGCGTCTTCTGAATTGGCGAGTTCGTTTGAAAAGCCGAGTTTTCTGAGGTCAACAGCGGCAAGGACAATCAATAGCGGCAGGAGAGGCAAGGCGATGACGCTATCTGTCGCGCGCATGAGCAAGGCATCGAGTCTGCCGCCGAAGTATCCTGCGAGAATTCCGATAAGCGTGCCGATCACGGCGGCAAAGAGGGCGGCGACAAGACCGACAAGGAGTGACACCCGGCCGCCGTAAAGCAGGCGCGTGAGGTGATCCCGACCTATTTCATCCGTGCCGAGTGGGTGGGCCAACGACGGGTCTCGTAAGCGTTGGTAGAGGTCGGCGGTAAAAGCGTCGACACCAAGCCACATTTCGACCAGTGGGGCAGCCGCCGACATCGATATGAGTAGTGCCAGGACGAATAAGCTCGCGACCGCTAGTTTGTGTCGCAGGAAACGGCGCCAGGTTCGCGCCGCTGTACTTTGGCTGATTGGGGCGAGCTCGCTCATGGCTCACGTTCCTCGCTGAGGGTAACGCGCGGGTCGAGCCACGCGTAGCACAGGTCAGCCAGGAAATTTCCCAGAAGCGTGAATCCGGTCGCGAGTAGGAGCCCCACCAGCGCCAGGTTGAAGTCATTTCCCATGATCGCGTCGAAGATGGTCTTTCCCATGCCGCGCCAGCCAAACATGGTTTCGGTGATCAAGGCGCCGGAGAAGAGCCCCCCGAAGCTAAGTGCGACCACAGTGACAAGCGGGGTCAGCGCATTGCGTAAGGCGTGGCCGGTGACGACACGGGCCTCGCTCAGGCCTTTCGCGCGCGCGGTCCGCACATAGTCTTGCCGTAAGGTCTCCATCATGCTCGCCCGCATGAAGCGCGTAAATCCGCCAACCGAATGGATCGTCAAGGTCAGAACGGGAAGGATCATATACTGCAGGCGGTCTAGGATGCCGCCGTCTCCGACAGTGAGCATGCCGCCTGCCGGCAGCCAGCCGAGCACCACGGCAAAGCAGAGGATGAGCAGGAGGGCCAGCCAGAAGGGCGGCAGCGAGATGCCGGCGAAACAGAACATGTTCACGGCATAGTCGGCCTTGGAGTAAGGATTGAGAGCGGCGTAGACCCCGAGTGGAATCGCGATGGCAAGGGAAAGCGACAAGCTGATGCCGAGCAACAGCGCCGTGCTGCCGAGCCGGGGGACAAGGATCTCCATGACCGGTTTCGTGTAGACGCGGCTGAAACCGAGATCGCCGCCGAGTGCGGCAACGAGCCAGTTCCAGTAGCGCTCTACGATAGGACGATCGAGGCCATACAGCGCCTTCAATCGCGCTGCGTCGTCGGGTGTCAATTTGGGATCGGCGTTGATCATCAGATCGATCGGATCGCCGGGCATCAATCCAATGAGGCCGTAAATCGCGAACGACATCAGGAAGAGGACGACAAGCGCCTCGAACAATCGCTGGCCAAGGAAGCGTATCATCCCTCCTGCCTCACGATCCCGGTCTGCCTTCCGCGAACCATTCTTCGACCCAAAGCGTCGTTGTGTACTGGTGCCCCGTCGGGCGCACGCCCTTCAGCCAATTCGGCATGATGAAAGGTGTCGCCCGAAAGTACAGGGGCAGGACCGGTAGATCGTTGGCGTAAATGCTTTGTAGTTGGTTCCAGAGCGCTTGATTGGCCGTTGGCTCGCAAACCGTCTCCACATCGTCGAGTACTTTGTCGAGCGCTAGGTTGCGGTAACCCGGATAGTTCTGGCCTGACCAACCGTTCGCTGCCGTCGGAATCATTTCCGAATGCAGGGTCGACCGGGGAATATTGCGCGGCGCCGATAGCCAAGCGTACATCGCAAGGCCGCCAAATTTTCTTTTGGTTACCGTCTCGCCGAAATAGACCCGGGGTGGTTGGTTTCGAATGCGCACGTCGATACCAACCTTGCGCCACTGGCTCTGCAGGACCTGTTGGATGAGCTCGCGGGTTTTGTTTCCGGCCGTCGTCATAAAGACGAAGCGCAGCGGCGCACCGTTCGCATCGCGCCGAATGTCGCGAACGCCGTCGCGGGTCCAACCGGCACCGTCGAGAAGGGCGGCCGCCTTTACGGGATCAAATGCGTACTTTGGGATCGCCGGATTGTAGACAGAGTCGAGAGGGTTGGTTTGGCCGTGGGCGACCGGTTGATGTCCGCCGAACAGAATTTTACTAATCGCCTCCCGGTCAACGGCATGCAGAAGCGCTTGACGGACGCGCCTGTCCTTCAGGGCAGGGGTATCCAAATTGACATCGATATGCTCGTAGATCAGGCCTGGCTTGTAGGTAAAGATGAAGCGGTCGCCAGCGCGCTCCTCAAACGCCATTGCCTGGTCGATGGAAAGCCCAAGTTCTCCGGAGATATAGTCGATTCCGCCGGAGAGAAGGCTGGCGGTCATCGCCGCTGTATTGTCGATTGCCTTGATCACAATGCGGTCGAAATGAGGTTTGCGCCCCCACCACCGGGGGTTCCGCTCGAAGACGACATAGGCCCCGGAGACGACTTCCGCGACCTTGTATGGGCCAAACCATAGACCAGGGTTTGTCGTATCGCGTTCGTAGGCGCTGCGGTTACGGTATTCGCGCGGTTCTGAAAAGTTGGCGCGGTCGATATGTGCCGGCAGCAGGTCGAGGCCGTTGATGCCGGCATAGTCGCAAGTTCGCTTGTTGACGTGCAGCGTGAAGGTTTTGTCGTCATGTGCGTCGATCTTCGTGATCCGCCGGAACGTCTCGGCATCGCCCACACCCGACAATTCGTGTCGGCCGACTTCCCA
>CAXGSZ010000031.1:0-11148 GCA_964012455.1 uncultured Alphaproteobacteria bacterium | reverse complement strand
TGCACCGTTTGAGGTGATCTCATGCGTATTCTTGGCAGATTGTTAAAGCGCGCCGACAAAATCGACGCTATTATAGTGGAGACCACAGGGTTCGCCGATCCAGCGCCGGTGACGCAAACGTTCTTCGTCTATCAAGACGTGTCTGACTGCACACGCCTCGTTTTCGTCACAGGCCATATTGAACGTGACACTCTGGAAAGATATTTCGAGACGTGGATAGGCGTTGAGCAGGCGTTTTAGAAGGCAAACCCTGAGACGATCCTGTGTGTGCCGAGTTGTGCGCGCAGATCATGCGACGTACTTTGAGAACTCACGTTAAACTTCCGACAAGATCATATCTGCGCATTTTTCGCCGATCATCATGCAGGGCGCATTGGTATTGCCCGAAGTCATAGTCGGCATGATTGAGGCGTCGGCAATGCGGAGACCCTGCAGGCCGTGTACCCGGAGTTTTTCGTCGACGACGGCCATTGGGTCGCGGCCCATCTTGCAGGTGCCGGTCGGATGATAGGTCGTCTGGCCGTAATGGCGCATGTAGTCGAGGATTTCGTCGTCTGTCTGTACGCCGGGCCCTGGTTCCAATTCTTCCGTGACAATGTCGCCAAGTGGAGGCGTGGACATCAGTTCGCGTGCCTTGCGGACGGCCCGAATATTGGTTTCGCAGTCGTACTCAGCATCGAGAAAATTGTAATTGATCGCCGGCTCCGCCTTTGGGTTCGCGGACTTTATATGGAGGCTGCCCGTACTTTCCGTCCGTTGCGTATGGGCGAACATACTGATGCCGCGCACCGGCGAAATACGGCGCTTTCCGTCTTCCATGATCGGGATGTACGGAATAATAGAGAGCATCGCGTCCGGCGACTCGAGTCCCTCACGCGTCTTGATGAATACCCGACCCGTTCCCATCGATTGGGCGATGAAGCCCTTGCGGAAAAGGATGTAGCGGAGACCTTCGCGAATGAACTTCCATCCGCGACTAATCTCTGCAAGTGAGACGCCGTCGGCGTTGATCGTGTACTTCATCAACGGGCCGAAGTGGTCGCGCAGGTTTTCGCCGACGCCCGGCAGCTCATGGATCACTTCAATGCCGTGAGGTTGGAAATGCTCCGGCTGTCCAATTCCAGAAAGCTCCAGCAGTTTTGGCGAATTGATCGCGCCGCAGCTTACAATGACCTCGCGGCGCGCGCGGACCTCCACGGGCGAGCCTTGCCTGTTGTAGCGGACGCCGACGCATCTCTTTCCCTCCATGATCAGGGAAGTAGCCTCAGCCGCGGTATGAATCGTCAGGTTAGGGCGGTTGCGGGCGGGCCCTAGATAACAGCTGGCCGTGCTCTGCCGCCGGCCCTTATGGATCGATCCTTGTGCCATGGCGACGCCTTCCTGGTCGTGGCCGTTGTAGTCCGGGTTATGGGGAATGCCGATGGCGTCAGCGGATGCGAAAAGTATATCATAAAATTTCGTGACTTTGCTCGCTTCGGTAATCCGGATAGGGCCAGCACGGCCGCGATGCGCATCATTTCCCCCGCCATAGCTTTCCATCTTCTTGAACATCGGGAGTACATCATCATAGCTCCAACCGGTGCAGCCCAATTGCGCCCAGTGATCGAAATCCTGTCTCTGACCACGGACGTAGACCATGCCGTTGATTGCGCTCGATCCACCAAGGATGCGGCCCCGTGGGACGAACAGTTTACGTCCGGCGTAGGCTTCACTTGGTTCCGACCAGTAGCACCAATTGGCTCGTGGTTCGTCGTAAAGAAAGGCGGAGGCGACTGGCACCTTCGTCCAGAAGAAGGACTCGTCTCTCTCTCCCGCCTCGAGGCACAAGACGTCATGATTTCCGTTTTCACTCAAGCGTGCCGCGACGATACCTCCAGCCGAGCCGGATCCGATAACAATATAGTCAAACTCTTCTGACACGTTTTCCTCCTAAAACCCCACGAGTTGACATCGGCACCGGCGGTCGAAAGTTCATACGCTCTAGTCAATGCGCTCCGATACAAAATGATTTGCGCCGTTTTAATTAAATATGAAGAGAGTTCGATCGTGTATGGATTATCGGATTTTTCGAGCGGAAATATGCAGGTGACGGGACGGCGAAACGACTTCATTGCCCAGGTTGCTCTGGTTTGGTTGCGAGAGGAATAGTGTATGGAACTTTGGGCACCTGCCTACAGTGCGCCACGCGGTATCGTAAAGAGCGCAAAAGTTGCGGAAGCCGGCGGTTGGATTGGGCTAAGTGTAGTCAATTCGCGGACGTTTGATTGGGAGAGTGTACCATGGATGAGATGATGCCGGCGGAAGCGACGACAATCCGTGATAGCGTGAACCGTTTCATGGAGAGTGAAGTCAATCCGGTGATGGATGCTATTGAGGCGAAGGGCACGTTTCCCCGTGACCTGGTAAAGAGGGCAGGTGTAGCGGGATTCTACGGCTGTGTCTTTCCGGAATCAGTCGGCGGCACTGACATGGGCTATGTTGCTGCCACTGTTGTCAGTGAGGAGTTGGCCCGAAACGACGTTCGCTTCGCTGCCTGTAACAATCAGCAAGGGTCGACCTGTCCGGTGTGTATTTACATAGGTGGTACACCGGAACAGGTCATGAGGTTTGTGCCCCCGCTATTGGCGGGTGAGACGATCGGGATGATGTCTCTGACAGAGTCGGGAGGCGGGTCCGATCCGATCGGTAATATGAAGACGACCGCGCGGCGCGACGGCGACACATATCGCATCAACGGCTCTAAGATGTGGGCGTCCATGGCGAATGAGACGGATGTCGGAGTGTTGTTGGCGAAGACGGATCCGGATGCAGGTGCCAAAGGGATAAGCGCCTTCATCGTTGAGCCCAAGAAATACCCGGGTTTTGAGGCACGACCGATCGAGATGATCGGCCTGTCGAAGGCTCTCCGTACCAATGAGGTCTCTCTCGATGATTTCGTGGTGCCAGTGGAAAATCGCCTCGGGGGAGAGGGTGACGGGTTGAAGATCGTAATGCGGGCCTTGCAACCGGGCCGCGTCACGGTCGCCGCGAAGGCGCTTGGTGTTGCGCGAGCCTGTTTCGAAGAGGCGGTCCGCTATGCGAACGAACGCGAGTTGCGCGGCCAGCCCATCGGCAAGTTTCAGATGATCCAATCGGATATCGCGGAAATGGCGGTCGCGATAGAGGCGAGCCGGGCGCTCGTATACAGGGCCGCGCAGTTTATGGATGCCGATCTGCCGTCTAACCGGATCGCGGCCCTTGCCAAGTACCACGCTTCGCAAACGGCGAAACTCTGTGCTGATAAGGCGCAGCAGGTTTTTGGCGGATACGGCCTGGCGCTCGAGTATCGGGTGTCCTGGCTCAAATCATACGCCGACTTGTTTTTCACAGGGGAAGGCACGGCGAACGTTCAAAAAATTCTGATTGCCGAAGATGCGCTGGGTTACAAGATTGCGGATCGTCATCACGGCCATGCCGGACTCCGTGATCCCCGGAAGGATGACGTCGCGGACGAATTAGCAGCGACAGCGTAGGAGAAGGAGATAGTCGTGGAAACGCAAGCGATGAAAATGTTTGGCCTGCGGGCACCGATCTTCGCGTTCTCGCATTGTCAGGACGTGGTGGCCGCCGTCAGTAAAGCGGGCGGTATGGGTACACTGGGAACGACGCGGGATTCGGTCGAGGACCTGGAGCACATGCTCAGCTGGATCGACGATCATGTGGATGACGAGCCTTATGGCGTGGACATCATGTTCGCCTCGAATGCCCCAAAGGAGTTCGAGAGCATGACGTCGAAGGAGCTTATTGGCCTCGTTCCAGAAGAGAACTGGGCATTTGTCGACGACATCCTCCGGGCCCACGGCGTGTCGCCCTATACGAAAGAGGAGAAGGAAGAAGTCGTCGAGACCTATATCAAGGAGCAATTGCGTACCCACGCACAGGCCGAAGCGCGGCTCGAGGTTATATACCAGCATCCCAAGGCACGGATGATCGTCAGTGCCCTCGGCGTGCCACCGACGCACCAAATCGAACGCTCGCATGGTCTCGGCCTGAAGGTCGGTGCGTTGGTAGGGCATCCGCGCCACGTGAAGTATCACAAGGCAGCCGGTGTCGATATCTTGATCGCGGCCGGATACGAGGCAGGCGGTCATACAGGCGATATCGCAACGTTCGTTTTGACGCCGCAGATCGCCGATGCGGCGGCGCCGATCCCCGTGCTGCACGCTGGTGGCGTTATGCGGGGCCGGCAGATCGCGGCAGCCCTGGCACTTGGCGCGCAAGGTGTGTGGGCCGGTACAGTCTGGCTTAGCACTTCTGAAGCGGAGACGACACCGGTCGAGAAGGGCCTGATGTTCGGTGCATCGTCCGGCGACACACAGCGGACCCGGTGTGGTTCCGGAAAGCCGGTGCGGCGCTTCAAGGGCGGTTTCGTGCGCGCCTGGGAAGAGAAGGGCGCACCGGAACCGTTACCAATGCCGCTTCAATCCGTACTGGTCGAACAGGCCTTCAAGAAGATGCGCAATCATCAGGTCGAAGGCCTGTTGTCGCCGCCCTGTGGGCAGGGCGTCGGCATGATGGTCGAGCAGACCGACGTGCGAAAAATCTTCCTCGAAATGCTGACCGAGTTCGGCGAGACTATAGAGAAGTTGGGCGAGATCAGAGACAGCCTCGCGGCCTGAAACAGGGAAAAGACGGATATGCAAACATACTTGATGAAGCTGCTCGGTCTGGAAGCACCCATCTTCGCCTTCTCTCATTGTCGCGACGTGGTGGCGGCCGTCAGCCGTGCGGGTGGTATGGGTGTGCTAGGGACAACGCATGTGACGCCGGAACAACTCGATGTCGAACTCGCGTGGCTCGATGAGCATACGGAGGGCAAGGACTACGGCGTCGACCTGATGTTTGCCTCGAACGCGCGTGAAGAGTTCGAAGGCATGACTATCCACGACGTGGACAAGTACATACCGGCAGAGCACCGGAAATTCGTCGACGACTTGATGAAGAAACACAACGTGCCTGAGCTGCCGAGGGCCGAACGTGAAGAAGTATTCGACGAATACATGCGCGACATGATTCGCACGCATAAATCAGCGGAAGCGCGGCTTGAGGTGTTGCTGAACCATCCGAAAGCGAAGGTGATGGCGAGCGCGCTAGGTGTGCCGCCGACCCATGTCACGGATAAGTGTCACGAGAAGGGGTTAAAACTCATCGGAATGGTCGGGCGTCCGAAACATGTGAAACGCCACCGGGACGCAGGCATGGATATCATCGTCTCAGCGGGGCACGAAGCGGGTGGTCATGTAGGTGAGATCGCCGGCCTCGTCCTGACGCCGCAGGTCGTGGAAGAAGCCGGAGATATTCCGGTATTGCATGCGGGCGGCATCGCTCGCGGTAAACAGATAGCAGCGGCCATCGCCCTTGGCGCTCAAGGCGTTTGGACCGGCACGATCTGGCTCGGTACGTCGGAAGCGGAGACGACACCGCTTGTAAAGGAGAAGCTCTTCGCGGCCACGTCGGCGGATACGCTACGTTCCAAATGCGGCACAGGGCATCCAGCGCGGCGATTATGTTCCGCCTGGGTCGAGGCATGGGAGGCTGACGATGCGCCGAAGGCCCTTCCAATGCCGCTGCAATCGATCCTGGTCAACGAGGCACTAGAGCGGATGGACCGTTACCAACCGCGCGAGCTCGTCTCATATCCTGCGGGACAGGGCGTCGGCATGATGCATGAGCAGACGGATGTGAGGTCGGTCTTCCTCGAACTCCTCACGGAATTTGGAGAAACGATGGAAAGCATGTCGAGTATGTACAACGAAATGAACGACGGGTGAGAATATTGGGGCCCGGAGAGGACATACTGGAACAGGTGCGCGAGGCGCAAGTACGAGACCATGACTGAATTTCGGGAATACCGGCTCGCCAGTACTTGGTACGGACCCGATTTGGCGGTTCGTGACGACTGGATTCGCACATTTACGGCTGCGGAGATTGACGAACTCGCGAGGGCCACATGCGGAACGGAGGGATCCGAGATCGCTTCGCTGTCGAAAGATGCATTCGATTTGCCGCTGCTCGACCCGGTACTTGCGCGCGTTCGAAGTGATATTCTGGATGGCTGCGGTTTTGTGATCCTTCGTGGCTTGCCGGTGGAAGAGTGGTCCATGGATCGCGTCGCCCGAGTTTATTGGGCCATCGCATCGCGAATTGGTGTTCCTATTTCACAGAATTCAATTGGTAACAAACTTGGGCACGTCGCAGATGTTGGTGGGGATTCCGAGAACCCGAATCAACGGGCGCATCAATCCAAGGGTGTCTTGCCGTTTCACACGGATATCAGTGCGGAAGTCGTTGGGTTACTATGCATTCGCCGGGCAAAAGCAGGCGGAGAGTCCGCGTTGGCAAGCGTCTCCGCAATATGGAACGAGATGATCGTCTCTCACCCTGATCTCGCGATGACGCTGACTGCGCCGTTCCATCTGGATCGGCGCGGCGACGAGGTCGGAGGACAGGATCCTTGGTTTACGATGCCTATCCTCGTTCCGACCGAGACCGCTGTGTACGTGTGCCACAATCCTCGTTTCGTGCGCAGTGCTCAGCGGTTTTCCAAACTGCCTAAATTGACCAAGCGCCAGGAAGGGGCAATGGATATGTTGCAGTGTCTCGCGGACGATCCACGCTTCAAGCTCAAAACCGAGTTAAAGCCAGGCGATATCCAGCTCATCAATAATTTGGCTTTGGTCCACAGTCGCGGTGCCTATCAAGACTGGCAGGAGGTTAATCGGCGGCGCCATCTCTTGCGGTTATGGTTGAGTGTCCCTGGTGGCAAGCCTATTCCCGACGCTCTTTATGCCCGCCATGGCGCCGATCCAGAAACGGGCCGGCCGCAAGGGTTTCATCTGCGTCCTGATATGACCTATACGGTCCCACTAAAGCCGCCGGAACTGCTGAGTTGAGCTACACACTCGGCGGCCGTTCAGTGAAGCCGTTCCTTGGTGGAATTGCAGGTTCTTGAGTGTTTCATCGCTTTTCTCGGCCGAGTATCATCGTGCAGTTGGACGAAAGAATGCCGCCTTCGTTGTGAACGAGCGCCACGTCGTGAGTCTTGATCTGTCTGCCGCCCTGATCGCCGCGCAATTGTCTTGTCGCTTCAATGATACCAAAGATTCCGCCACCAGCGCCTGCCTGGGCGTGGCTAAGGAGACCGCCGTCCGTGTTGATCGGAAGGCTGCCTTCGATGGTGGTCTCACCCTTGAGAAATCGCTCGCCCCCTTCGCCGCGTTCGGCAAGGCCGAGCTCTTCCATCTCGATAATCGGGACGATGGTGAAGCAATCGTAAAGCTGCGCGAAATTTATGTCGGAAGGACCGAGGCCCGCCATCGCGTACGCGGCTTCGCCTGATTGCTTACTCCCGAACGTGGTCAAGCTTGGGGCGGTGACAAGGTGTTCGTGAGTGTGGAACTCGCCGATGCCGTAAAGCCAGGCTGGCGGATTCGCCAGGTCGGCAGCACGGTCGGCGCGCGTCAACACGAAGGCGCCTGCCGCATCGGAGATCAAGCAACAGTCGAGGATGTTGAGCGGTTCGGCGATCGGTTTCGAGTTCAAAACGTCGTCGATGGTAATCGGCTTTGTCATATGCGCGTTTGGGTGACGCAGCGCATGGTTTCGGCCATTGACCGCGACTGCGGCCATCTGCTCCCGGGTCGTGCCGAACTCGTGCATGTAGCGCCTTGCGATCATCGCATAGAAGCCCGGGATCAGGGGGCCGTAAGGGTTTTCGAAATAGGGATGACCCACGATGGTGAGCGCCGCGACCGCTGAGTCCCGGCTTTGGCCAGTCGCCCGGTTCTCTCCCGCGCAGACAAGTACCGTATCGCAGTTTCCGGCCAAAACTGCTTCTGCAGCGTGCTTTAGCATGACTGCAGGAGAGCCGCCACCAACCGCGACGGAGGCACAGTATCGCGGCTGTATTCCTAGATACTCGGCGACCACGGTTCCAAGCATGAAATACGGCTCGGTCATCGTATAGGCAGTGAGGAGCCCGTCGACATCTTTCAGTTTGAGCCCCGCGTCGTCGAGGGCCCGTTTGCAGGCCTGCGCGTTGAGGCCGATGCCCGTCATGTTTGGAACTTTGCCGATATCGGATTCTCCGACACCGGCGACGATAATCTCATTACGAAGTGATTCCGCCACGGTCTTAGCGTCCCGCAAGACGGAATTGGGGTACCTTGGCATCCTCGGTACCGCGCGCTTCGAAGCAAACTTCGACCGCGTCGTCGATTTCTACTTCCAGTGCATCGTCGCCGATGATGTTGGTCATCATGCGCGGACCTTCTTGGAGGTCGATCAGAGCGATCACGTAAGGCGCATTCGCTTGGAACTCCGGAAAGGCCGCACGATGAACGATCGAGAAACTGTGAACGGTGCCGCGGCCGGAAACCTCGGTCCACTCCGTGTTATCCGAACCGCATTCTGTACAGAGGAAGCGTGGGAAGAAGCGAAGCGCGCCGCAATCGCCGCATTTCTGCAGCAGCAGCTTGTCCTCGCGGGCGCCCTCCCAATAAGGCGTGGAATCGGCATTGACGATGGGTTCGGGAAGTTGGTCGCTCATTATGAATTTTGCCTCTTTTAGGACGTATAAATTAGATTGCTTCTCGGAAGTTCACCCGGGCGATCTTGCCCGGCCATGCATGTTTGTTCTAGTCGCAACAAGCATGTCCGATACGACAGAAACATGAAACGTCAATGGAATTGTCTGCAATCTCACGGGCTTTCTCCAGCTTCGGGCGAATAGTGGTGAGAGTTTTCAAATCTCCAGACCGTTCGCAGCATTCCGCGTAGCCAACTAGGCTCCAGATGTTGTCCGGATGCTGTGATGGTCTCACTAAGGTGTCGTCCAATCCCAGATCCGCTCTGTAGACTGCAGTGGCCTCGTCGACACATCCCTGTTCAAGGAGCAGTGCTCCCAGCGCGTGTCGCGGCGGCATCATCCATGACCAGGGTTCGGAGTAATTGAGGTCGTCGTAAAGTTCGACCGCCTTACGCAAATTTGAGAAGGCGATATCGTAGTTTCCCCGGCGATATTCTAGTTCTCCTGCCAACATCGGCCCAGCTACCGCCAGAATGTCTCGCGCGTCGTTCTGAAATACGATCCTGTCCTCCGGTAACGCGCCGACGGCTTTGCGCAGCAGCAGTTGCTGTTCCAGGGCCGCATCAATGTTTCCGAGCACCGCGTGGGCGATCCCCTTGGCGTATTGCCATACTGCGTGGGTTACGCAGAACATCTCCGGGTCTTCCGGGAGCGGTTCGTCCAAGATTTCCTGCCACTTTCCGAAGCGTATCAGGACGTGCGCCTTCATCCCGTAGAAGGCTTCCAGGTAGTTGACCAGGAAGGCGTGATCGGAGAGCAAATATTCTGGCCGCACCGTTGCCTGCATCTGGTTCGCCGCGCGTATCGCCGGTTTGTATTGGCCGGAAAAAAAAGCACCGTACATTTGGAAGTGAATGTTGTGGAGGAGATAGACGTAATAAATTCCAAGCTCGCCATCATATTCGAGGTACTTTTCGTCTGCCTCCGCCGCTTCGACGTTGGAGGTGATCGTCTTCTCATACTGTCCGCAAAGGACATAAATATGCGATGGCATATGGATCAGGTGGCCTGAGCCCGGGACCAGCGGGCGTAGTTTGTCGGATGCCGCGAGCGCGCGTTCTGGTTCCGGCGACATCTCCATGATATGAATGTAGAAATGCAGGAGGCCCGCATGTTCAGGGTCGCTATTGCTCTCGAGGCGCGTCAAAGCGGTTTCGATGATTTCGATTGCCTCCAGTGTATCGGTTCCCTCGGCGGCAACGCGATTCTGCAGATCCCAGAGCTTCCACGGCGTGCGCACCATCAGCGCTTCGGCAGTCAAGGCTGCGACATCGTAGTCTTCGGAGAAATCGCTATAGACTGCCCGCATCGCGTCAGCGTAGTCATCGTCCCAGTTGTGAAGAGTGTCTAGGTCGTCCGTTGCCCGCTCTTGAAACCGCTGCGCCATGGCGCCGCACAGTGCTTTTTCGACGGCGCTCGCATTGCCGTTTGCGGCTAGTGCCACGGCTTTCTTTGCGTTCTCATAGCACGTTGCGATCGCAATAGGTCGGCCGGTCGGCGACATCTTATCCCAAGGGATGTTGTAGTAGGGGCCGTTCGCATAGGCGATACCCCAATAACCCATGGGGCAGCCAGGATCGAGTTCGATGGTTTTCTCGTAACACCGGACCGCTTCTTTGTGATGGAACGCGTAGCACCAATTCAGGCCGCGATTGAACCAGGTTTTAGCCTCGTGAGAACGCGTCGTAATCGAACGCGTATAAGGGCCAAGTGGAAAATACCGATTCATCACTTGTACTCCGGTCTCTAGGTCAAGAAGATGCCTTTAGGCGTTTAACTCGATGCGCAGCTTGGCCGGGTTTCGCCAAAGGTTCAATCGACATTCCCAAAATGCAGATATCGCGTTCCAACGGATTGCCAAATTGTTTGACGGCTTTGTGGTGTGGTCTGATCGGATTCGCCTTTCTGTTTTGCATGTTAGGGGCCGGAAGGATATCACCAGAGGCGGCTAAATGGAGATTCCACAAATGAACGCAAACAAGCTTCGGCGCACCTTGAAATCCGGCGGTCACGTTTTCGGCTGTATGTTGTCGCAGATGGCCTCGACTCGGTTCGAACAAGTCCTAGCGGGCAGCACGCTTGACTACGCCGTTATCGATTCCGAACACGGTTCGCGGGACCGCGCCGAAATTCAGCAGCTCACCGGTATGTTGCGCCGCGCGGATATCACGCCAATTGTTCGAGTTCCGATTCCAAAATCTGAATGGGTTGCTATGGCGCTCGACGCGGGAACGACCGGCGTCCTTGTACCGTATTGTGAGACGGTCGAGGAAGTTCAGGCCGTCGTCGCGACCGCGAAGTGGCACCCGCTTAAAGGGGAGTACCTGCGCCGCGCGGTGGAGGAGAATGTCCTGCCAAGTCCGGAGACCAAAAAATATCTGCAGAATCGGCGCAAGGAAACCTTCATCATCATCGGCATCGAATCAGAGCCGGCGTACAAGAACCTGGACGCGATTCTCGACGTTCGTGGCATTGATGCAGTTTTCATCGGTCCTAACGATATGTCGACATCTCTAGGCATA
>CAXGSZ010000030.1:0-11199 GCA_964012455.1 uncultured Alphaproteobacteria bacterium | reverse complement strand
TGATGGTCGACATCCACTCCCTGATCGAACCCGCCGTCGCGCGCGGCGGCCATGTCCGCGTCGGTCTGAAAGACGCTCCCCGCCTCACCGAGCGCGGCAACCTCTGGTGGGTGGAGGACGCTGTAAAACGCATTGAAGCTGCCGGCGGCAAGCTTGCGACCGCTGATGACGTCCGGCGCGACTTGGGGTCGAATTCCCATGGTTGAACGGTTCGCCATCGGCCAGGGCGTCTCGCAGCTCGAAGCCCCGCGCCTCCTCAAAGGCGGCGGGCGTTTTATGGATGATCTTGATCTACCAGACGCAGCCCACGGTTTTGTTTTGCATTCGCCACATGCTCACGCGCGGATCCGTAGCATCGACACAGCCGCCGATGCGCGAAATAAAAATGCGCGTCGCGGATGATCGGGATAGCGCAGAATAACAAACGAAATAAACCGGATGCTCCTCCCAGTTCAGCATCGGAATGTAGCCGCTGGCGAAGGCCCAAAAAGGTCGCGAACTCGTATGCGGTCCAAATAATCACGGCACTGCCTGCGGTCCAGAGCATTTTCTCGCGAACCTGTTTCCCGTACAGGAAACGGCGATGAGACACTGTCGGCTCCTTGCGGTTCAGCAGGAAGCAGTCGCCTTGCGCCGAGCGCATGTAGAAGCGCCAGTGAAGTCCTTCGAAAACCAATAATGTGAGAGCAAAATTGCGGCCTTATATAATAGCGATCCAGTCCCACTGAAAATTCTTCATAGTCGCAAGATCCGGCGTCAGCCAAAACCAACTGACGACGGGGAGTCCCATGTAAAGGATGTTCATCGGCAAAAAAATAGCCCGGGATACCGAACAGGTACTTTATCAACACGACCGTCCGCGGCGGCTGAGCGAAAATCGGCCCCGCAACGATGGGTGCAGGCTGCCCGCCGTGTTCTTCCATATCCGTCTCAAACGTACTATCCACCATGACCAGATCCATCCCTCAAAGACGTCCGCCCGATTGTCGTGGGGATAGTTAGTGGCATTCGCTAGGGAAATACGGAGCCAGACAGGGGGGTTCAGCTTCGGGCCATGCGTGGTATCATTGATCGCGCCGACAGCAAAGACGAAGTGAGACGCCATGAGCCAAGCCTTGGATCTTTCTAGTATAAGTTCCGACATCACCCGCAAACTCGCAACAAACGCAAGCGGGATGTCCTACGACGATCTCCCAACAAAGGCTCGCACGGTCGGCAAGCACGCACTTCTCGATTGGCTGGGTGTCACACTCGCGGGGGGACAGGAACCGTTGGTGGCAATCCTCCAGGATCAGGCAGCCGCTGAGGGACTTGGCACACAAGCCACGTTGCTCGGCCTCGGCTCGACCGGCAGCGTCAGTCAGGCGGCTCTGATTAACGGTTCAGCCGGACACGCACTCGACTATGACGACGTGCATCCGAAAGTTGGCGGACATCCCACGGTTCCAGTAGCGCCAGTCGCCCTTGCTCTCGCGGAACGGAATGGCAGTTCGGGTCGGGACCTGCTGACCGCGCTCGTTGCCGGAATTGAGACGGAAGCACGGATCGGCTCACTCATCGGAGATGCCCGAGACAACGGTTGGCATCAAACATCGACTGTCGGCGTCTTCGGCGCAGCAGCCGCGGCATCATCCCTCCTCAGCCTTGATAGCGAGGCGACGACGCGCGCCTTCGGCATCTCTGGGACCCAGGCGGCGGGCGTCATGGCTTCCTTCGGCACGATGAGCAAACCACTCCACGCGGGCATGGCGGCGGAAGCTGGATACCGTGCGGCGGAGTGGGCAGCGCGTGGCTTCACGGGTGCTGCCGACATAATCGAACACGAGAGGGGATTTGCCGCAACGCACGGTATCGCATTTTACACCGATTCGGCTCTCGCCGATCGCAACGCAAACTATTTCACAGAGACCATTCTCTTCAAACATCACGCCGCCTGCTACGGGACCCATAGCGCCATCGAATGTGCGCGACTGATCCGGAAGAATCCGGCCTTCAATCTCGACAAGGTCGAAAAGGTCGAGGTCCGTGTCCACACCCGGATCACCAAGATGTGCGACATCCCAGCTCCGACCGATGGCCTCGGCATCAAGTTCAGTCTGCGGATGACCATCGCGCTCGCACTTTCTGGCGAACCGACGAGCGCCCTCCATGTCTACAGTGCAGAACACGCGGCACGACCGGACCTCGTTTCCCTACGCGACAAGGTGACCTCTGTGATTGACGACAGCTACGGCTACCGGGGAGCGGGCGTCACGGTACATCTGTCGGACGGCACGGCGATCCACGAAAATTTCAATGTTGCCGTGCCAGAGAACGATCTCAATGTGCAGGAAGCAAAACTGGTTGAAAAATTCCGCTCGCTCGCGATCCCCGTCATTGGTGAGGCGGCTGCGGAAACCGCCGTTGAGAAAACACTCGGACTTGAAGATGTGTCTGATGTCTCAGCTCTCACGAATGTGCTCGCCGGATAATTATTCTAGCCGATTTCGGCGGCTTCCATGTAGGCGACCGACGCATCACACTTTCAGGTCAGCAGGCTGAGACCATCAAGTTCACCGGGGCGACCAGTCTCGAAAACGACCCGAATGGCGACTACCAGGTCGAGCAGGCCTATGTGCAGTTCTTCATTCCGACCGACCGGCAGCACGAGCTACCGGTGCTGCTTGCGCACGGTGGCGGAATGACGGGATCAAACTTGGAAACGACGCCCGACGGCCGAAACGGTTGGCTACACCGCTTCCTGGAGGCAGGATTCGTGACCTATATCATAGACAATACAAAGCGCGGCCGCGCGGGGTGGTGCGCCCTCCCCGGCGAATGGGAAGGCACACCCCTGCTGCGATCGGCACAGCAGGCCTGGGTGCTATTCCGGTTTGGCGCACTGGCGGACTTTCCATCGCGGGAACCTTCCGACGGCATGCAATTCCCGGTCGACGCGATAGAGAACTTTGCGCGTCAATTCGTTCCGCGCTGGACAACAACGACCGAGATCATGCGCGCCGGGCTGCTTGCCGCATTGGAAAGGATCGGTCCCTGCGTCGTGATCTGCCACAACCAGGGCGGCGACCTATCCCTCGATATGATTGCACGACGACCCGATCTGGTCCATCACGCCATAGCACTGGAGCCCTCCGGGTTTCCCGACGCCGCCCTCGCGACCGCGCCCGCCGGTCAGCATTGGCTCTACGTCATGGGTGACTACATCAAGGCAAATCCATTCTGGGCAGACCTTATGGAGCGCACAGAGGCAACGGTCGACGCCCTGGCCGATGCCGGCGCGGACGCCCAAATGACGCACTTGCCGCGATACGGTCTTTCCGGCAAAAGCTATATGATGATGATGTACCGCAACTCCGACGCGGTTTTCGAGGTCACACACGATTGGCTGATAAAACGCCTTTAATTCGCCTCTGCCATACGATTGCGCGATCAATTGCTTCGCATTATCGATCATTTCCGCATATTCAAACGGCTTATCGAATACCTCGTCCGCACCGAATTTTCCTGCAGACCGAGTATTCAAAGTACCGCCGACCGGTCCTGCCCCTGACTTGCCGATAATTGGCATATCAGGATTGCTTTTCTTGACCTTCAAGATCAATTCGACGCCATCCAGGTTCGGCATATAGATTTCTGTCACCAAGAGATCGACCGCTTCGGAGAGACAAGTGAGCGCCTGGACCCCATCGGCGGCTTTCAGGACTTCGTGACCGGCTTCTTCGAACATCCTTCGCAAAACGCTCCGAATATCCTCGTTGTCATCGACTCACAAAACTTTTGCCATCATTCGGTCCGCCCGTTACCGAAAATTTCACCGCAATGGCCTAAACGTGTCATCGCGCGTTAGACCCTCCGCCTGATCGTTGTACATATGACACTGTACTTAAAATTTCGTTAACCCCAACGGGAAACACAGCATGGCGCACGAAAAACTCCTCCAGGAACTCGATGAGCGGCGAGCAAAAGCCGCGGCGATGGGCGGAGAGGAGAAGCTCTCGAAGCGGCACAATCGCGGACAGCTCAACGCCTGGCAGCGAATGGAAGTTCTTGTCGACGAGGGAAGTTTCATCGAGACCGGCCTACTCGGTGCGTCGAGTATTGTTAAGGCGGACGAACAACGCACCCCCCGTGACGGCAAGATCGTCGGGTTCGCGAAGATCGACGGCCGCGATATCGGACTTTGCGTTAATGACTTCACGGTCAAGGGAGCGTCCACAAGCGCCACGAATTCAAAGAAAATGGCCCACGCGCGCCGGGTTGCGACCGAAAAAGGATTTCCGTTCGTGCATGTCGGTGAGTCGACCGGCGCACGCTTGCCGGATGCGATGGGGTCGCGCGGCATGGGCAACTTGCTCGGTAACGACACAACCCAATTCCGCCGCATGCGGGACACGCCATGGGCGGCTGCGGCGCTGGACACTGCGTTTGGTTCGTCCGCCTGGCTTTGCTGCTGCTCCGATTTCGCGGTGATGAAGAAGGGCTCCATCATGTCGGTCTCCAGCCCGCGTCTCGTCTCCATGGCGATCGGCGAAAAGGTCGACCTGGAAGAACTCGGCGGCTGGCGCTTGCATGCCGATCAGACCGGGCTAATCGACCGCTTTGTCGACACTGACGAAGAGGCGATGAGCGAGATTCAACGTTTTCTGTCCTACATGCCGGCAAATAACACCCTATTGCCGCCCGAGTACGAACCCGTCGCGGACGCGGCCCAGGAGCAGGACGGAATTCTCGATATCCTCCCCGAGCGTCAGGCGCAGGTCTACGACATGCGCCGGATCATTGAGATCATTGTCGACAAGGGCAGTTTGTTCGAGTTCAAGCCGCGCTTCGGTAAGGCCGGCACCGTCGGATTGGCTCGACTCAACGGCAAGAGTGTGGGTATCGTTGCCAATAATCCGCAGTTCGGGGGTGGCGCTCTGTCTCAGGAAGCCTGCCGCAAGATCATCGATTTCCAGGTCATGTGCGACAGTTTCAATATCCCGATCGTGCGATTGATGGACACGCCGGGATTCGTCGTCGGCACAGAAGCCGAAAAGAAGGGTGCCCCCGGCTGGATCATGAATTTTATGAACTCCTCCTGCCTCGTCACCGTACCCAGCATCACGGTTATTGTCCGAAAGGCCTATGGCCGCGCCTATGTCGCAATGGGCGGCGGGCGCCATAACGACGAAATGATTGCCTGGCCTACGGCGGAAGTTAGCTTCATGGACCCGAATTTCGCGACGAGTATCGTGCATGGCGTTGATATCGGCGAGGAAGGCTTCGAAGATGCGCTCGCCGATATTAAAAAGGATTCCGCTGTGTGGGATATGGCGACGATTTTTTCGCTGCAGAACATCGTGAAGCCGCAGGAAACACGCGACTACCTAATCCGCATGCTCGACGTCTATCGTCTCCGCAAGAATGGAGGTATCGGTGAGCATCTCATGCAAACCTGGCCAACGAGCTATTGATCAAACGACACCGGACACCGCCAAACCGGATAGGAACCGAGCGCAGGGTCCGCAGTTTTCCTCCGGTGTATGGAGAAATTAGACATGCTCAACCTTGACCTTCTCGAACTCGCCCGTGCAGGCGGACGCACCACACTGAACGAGATGGAGGGAAAGGCGCTTCTCGCGGGATACGGCATCAATGTGCCGCATTCTGTCCGCGTTGCCGACGCGACAGAGGTGGACCGCCGAATCGCAGACATGACACCGCCCTTTGCGCTAAAAGTCCTCTCCGCCGACATCCTGCACAAAAGCGACACCGGTGGTGTCCGTCTCGAGCTCACTGATGCCGCATCTGTGAAGGTTGCTTTGACAGAAATGGCGGCGCTTCCGGCGATGGCTGCGGCCGAGGTTGATGGATATCTCATCGAAGAAATGGCTCCTCCTGGAAAGGAAGTCGTTGTCGGTGGCCTGTGCGACCCACAATTCGGACCGATGATCATGGTCGGCCTTGGTGGCGTGTTCATTGAGGTCCTCAAGGATGTCGCCTTCCGGCTATGTCCGATCAGCGAGGTCGACGCGCGGGCGATGCTGGAGGAACTGCGAGGCAAGGCAGTCCTCGACGGTGTTCGGGGTGACGACGGTGTTTCAACAGATGCCATCGTCGAGCTACTCCTGAAGGTCGGAGGTCCCGACGGGTTAATGACCCAGAACGGCAATGACATTGCAGAGCTCGACATAAACCCAGTCATCGTTCATTCGGATGGTGCCACGGCTGTCGACGCCGCTTTCGTCCTCGCAGCGCAGAGACTGTCGACGCAAAGCGATAACAATGACAATATCGGCGATGCGGTACAACGCTTCAGGCCGCTCTTCGCACCTGAGACCATCGCCGTCATCGGAGCCTCCACTACAACCAGCATTATCGCTAATACGTTTATCCGGCGCATGAAGGATTTCGGGTATGGCGGAGAAATTTATCCTATCCATCCGAAAGCGGACAAGATCGAAGGACTGACAGCATATCGAAGTCTGGCCGAGACGCCAAAACCGGTTGACTATGCTTATGTCGCGACGCGAGCCGATAGAATTCCGCCAATGATTGCCGCCGCCAAGGGTAACGTCAGGTTCGCTCAGGTAATTTCAAGCGGCTTTCGCGAAGTGGAAAACGGCATCACACTGGAAGCAGATTTGGTAGCCGCGGCGCGCGAAGCGGGATGTCGATTGATCGGGCCGAACTGCCTGGGCCTCTATTCACCGCGCGGCGGCGTGACCTTCCCGGTCGACGCGCCAAAGGAGTTAGGACGTATCGGCGTCGTCACACAGAGCGGCGGGCTTGGCACCGACATTATCAAGCGAGGCCAATGGCGTGGCCTGAGGTTCAGCGGTTTCGTCACTGCGGGAAACTGCGCAGATATCGGCCCGGCGGAGCTCCTGGAGTTCTACCTCGCGGATCCGCAGACATCAGTCATCGGGTTCTATCTGGAAGATATCGGCGACGGGCGGCGTTTCTTCGACCTCTTGCGCACATCGGCAACACCGAAGCCGGTTGTCATCTTGAAAGGCGGACGTTCGGAGCTCGGCCGTCTCGCTGCTGCATCCCACACTGGCGCTCTCGCAGAAGATATGGCGGCCTGGCAGGCGCTTGCTGCCCAGACGCCCTGCGCGCTAGTCGACACCGTGGACCACTTCGTCAGCTCTCTGCTGGCATTACAACAATTGGCACCGCGTCCCTCCCGCCCGACGAAAAAGGTCGTGCTGTTCGGCAACGGCGGCGGGACCAGTGTCCTCGCCACCGATTTCTTTGCCGAACGCGGCCTTGAGGTCACCCCCTTCCCAGCAGATGCGCGGGAAGAGCTCGAGGCTCTCGGCCTGCCGCCCGGAACCAGCGTGGCCAATCCCATCGACACGCCGGTCGGCACCTTGCAGCAGGAAGAAGGGCGCGTCGCCAACCGTATCCTTGATATCGTCTACGAGAGAGCGGCGCCGGATGCCGTGGTCATGCACCTTAACCTTGCCGCATTCGTCGGCCGCGGTGACGTTGATCCCGTTGAGAACTTGTTCCAGGCCGCTGTCGATATCGGCAAGAAACATCCGGGCCAGGCTCATTTCGCCCTGGCCCTTAGGTCCGACGGATCCACCGAGATCGACGATCGAAAGCGGCTTTATCGTGACCGCGCACAGGAACATGGCATACCGGTCTATGACGAACTGCCCGACGCCGCCGATGCGTTAGCAGTGCTGGGACACATCGAAGCACGGCTCGGCGACAGGCCCGGCTAAGTCAGGCGTCAGCGCACCCCGTACGGGTTGTCGCCGCCTACTGCGATCCGAACAGAATTCCCTCCAGCGACGATGTCTATCGGGTCGCTTAGGTGAAGATTGCGAAGCGTCTTTAACGCAAGAGGTGCTCTGTTCGCCGTCCGGAGAATTTTCCCGGGATCCGGAAGATACAAAGCAAAATCGAGTGCAATCTCGGACTGGCGGCTAATGTCGCGAAGAATTACCCGGCATGGATATCAACCGTCGTTAGGCTAAAGATATTCGCCAACATGCATCGCGGCGCGAAGAAAAACAGCATCAATGTCTGAATCGATAGTGAGACCCGAGACCTCGCATTCACGAAACATGAAATCCGCAGCAATAAGCGGCACACGGTCGAGAAAAGCTGTGGTCGCGACTTTATGTTGGAGTGTGCCGTGGATGCCGTTCCGCCAGTAGCCGCACTGTCCGGCAAAGAATTCGCCAGAAAGATTTGGAAGGCGAAGAAACCCGAGACCGCAGGATTTTAGTCGTCTCTAACCGACGGATCGCGCCGCAGCATGTCAACGCATTTATAGGTCATTACCACCTCATCGCGCTGGTTGTAGGTTGTGAAGCCGAACGTCACGATGCCGCGATCCGGTTTCGAGCGCGACGCGCGCGCTTCCAGCACCACGATCACCGTACGCATCGTATCGCCCGCAAACACAGGGCGTGGCCAGCGCACATCATCAAGGCCCGGTCCGCCAAGGTTGTTCTCCCCCATCAGCCCAAGTTCGATCCACAACCGATTGGCGAGGCCGAGCGTCTGCAGCCCACTCGAAATCATGTCGCCATGGATGCCTTTCTTCGAGGCTTCACGATCAGTATGAATCGGTTGCGGGTCGTACGCCATCGAGAAATCAACCATCTGTCCCTCAGTCAGGGTGACGGCGCGAGTCTGAAACGTATCGCCAACCTTGAATCCTTCGAAATAGCGTGTGTGCATACACTGATTCCCTCTGGCCTAAACCGCGTCGGCGATTGCCTTGCCTAAATCCGTCGTGGTGGCGGTACCACCCATATCGGGCGTCAGCGGCGCACTCTTGTCCGAGAGCACCGTTTCAATCGCTTTGACGATGGCGTCTGCCGCTTCCTGCTCGCCGAGGTGCTCCAGCATCATAGCGCCCGACCATATTTGGCCGATCGGATTTGCAATGCCCTGTCCCGCGATATCGGGCGCGGAGCCGTGCACCGGCTCAAACATCGAGGGAAAATCCTTCTCCGGATTGATGTTAGCGCCAGGGGCCACTGCGATAGTGCCGGTCACCGCCGGACCCAGGTCCGACAGGATGTCGCCAAACAGGTTGCTGCCCACTACCACGTCGAACCAGTCCGGATGCTGCACGAAATGCGCGGTCAGAATATCGATGTGGAACTGGTCGGTCTCGATATCGGGATACTCCTTACCCACCTCGGCGAATTTCTCGTCCCAATAGGGCATGGTGTGCGAGATGCCGTTCGACTTGGTTGCCGAGGTCAACTTCTTCCGCGGCCGGCTTTGAGCCAACTCAAAGGCGTAGCGCATAATCCGCTCGCAGCCCCGCTTGGTGAATATGTTCTCCTGCATACACATCTCGTGGTCGGTCCCTTCGTACATGCGACCGCCGATATTGGAGTACTCACCCTCGTTGTTCTCGCGTACGACATACATGTCGATATCGCCGGTCTCGTAGCCATGCACCGGCGGCGTGATGCCGGGCAGCAAGCGCACCGGACGCAAGTTGACGTATTGCTGAAACTCGCGGCGGATCGGGATTAGCAGACCCCAGAGCGAGATATGGTCCGGCACGCCCGGGAAACCGACGGCGCCGAGGAAGATCGAATCGCATTCCGAGAGCTGCTCCAGCCCGTCCTCCGGCATCATCGCGCCGGTCTTGGCGTAGCGCTCGCAATTCCAATCGTAATGCTCGAAACCATAGTCGAAACCGTACTTCTTGCCGACCGCCTCCAGAACGCGTAACCCTTCAGGAACCACCTCATTGCCGATCCCGTCTCCGGGGATGACTGAAATGCCGAATTTTTTCTCGTTGCTCGCTTCCGACATGGCGCAGGCCCTCTCCTAGTGATCCGTCGGCGAGGAAGGTAGGCGAGCGGGTACGCAACGGCAATACAGATGCGCCGCTTGCCGTCGGCGAGCGACAGCGAATTTCGTTACAATTGCTTCGCTTGAGACAGATAAGCTTGCATGGTCAAATCGGCGACATGATACGTTCCAGCCACCAAATACCGGAAGCCGTCCCTACTGGATGAGGAGTTCTCGATTTGCAGATAACGTCAGACTGGGCGAGCTTCGGCGGACACCAGACCGTTTATACGCACGACAGCAACACGCTCGGCTGCGCCATGGAGGTTGCAGTCTTTACGCCGCCGCAGGCCGTGGCGGGACCAGTACCCGTATTGACCTACCTCTCCGGCCTAACCTGCACGTGGGAGAACGCGACGACCAAGGCGGGGCTCCAGGCCTGGGCTGCCGAGTTCGGCGTCATCGTCGTCTGCCCGGATACCAGCCCGCGCGGCGACGATATCCCCGATACCGCGGACGAGTACGACTTCGGCAAGAGCGCCGGTTTCTATGTCGATGCGACTGAGCAACCTTGGTCCACGAATTACCGGATGTATTCCTATATCACGGACGAATTGCCACGCGCTCTTGCCGCGGCGATCGACGGCGCGGATTACGGGCGTCAAGGCATCTTCGGGCATTCGATGGGCGGCCACGGTGCGCTGACGATCGCTTTCAAAAACCCCGACACCTACAAATCTGTCTCGGCATTTGCCCCGATCGTGGCGCCGATGGAGGTGCCATGGGGCCACAAGGCGTTCAGCCGCTATCTTGGCGAGGATATAACATCCTGGTCCGGATACGACGCCTGCGCCCTGTTGCGCACCCGAGGCTGGCAGGGAGACATTTTGATCGACCAAGGTGCGGCCGATACGTTCCTCGAGGAACAGCTGCGACCGAAGCTGTTCCAAATGGCTTGCGAGGAAGTTGGTGTCAATTTGCAGTTCCGCCAGCATCCGGGCTACGACCACTCCTACTATTTCATCGCGAGTTTCATGCGCGATCACATCGCGTGGCATGCGGAACGCCTCTAGGCGCAGTTGCCTTTGCCTCAGACAGAGAGCCCCTACCTCACTTAACAGGAGCACGCCATGCAGAATGACCGGCAATGGGTCGGCAGTTGGCCGGCGGCGCCAAGTACGGCCGGGATCGATTTCGCCAACCATACCATTCGTATGAACCCGCGGATCAGCATCAGCGGTAATACGGTGCGTGTCCGCATCTCTAACGCGCACGGAGACGCCAAAATCTCACCATCGGCTGAGTGACCATTGCCCTGCGTGACGGGAGGCCCGACATCGTGCCGGAGACTTTGCGCCGGCTAAACTTCGGGGGTGGAGCCCGGGACACGTGTCGCCGATTTCGATACTGCGCTGCGCGATCCCGACATCCCGACCAAAA
>CAXGSZ010000029.1:0-11286 GCA_964012455.1 uncultured Alphaproteobacteria bacterium | reverse complement strand
GGCGGGCTGACCGCCCGCCGCCTCGCTAGTCGTGACATCGGAAGCCATCGCTTGCGCTTTAGCTGCCGTTGAACTGGTGATTGTTCGACATGTAGTAGTCTTTCCAGCTCTTCGGCTGCGGAATGTCGCCGATCTTGGCCAGGAAGTTGCCGTACTTCATGGTATGCTTCGGAATTTCCGAGTACTCGATCTCGCTCTTGTCCTTCAACAACGCGACCACGTCCGCCGGGTTCATCTTCGACTTGGTGTACTTGATGAACGTATCGGCGGCCTTCTCGGGATTGGCCTTGATCCATTTGAACGCCTCAAGATATGCGGCGATCACGGCTTGGTAGGTCTTCGGATTTTCCGTGGCGAATTTCTCAGCAATGCTCATCGACAGCACCGAGTGCTGCCCCCCCATGATGTCGTAGGAGGTAATCACGTTGTGAATCTTGCCACTCTTCAGTTCCTGATAGGAATAGGGCAGGGTCGCAAAATGACTTTTCACCGTCTGTCCGCCAGACATCAGGGCCGCCAGCGCAATCGGGTGCTTCATCGAGACGACAAGGTGATCGAGCTTCTCCGGATCACCCCATTTGTTCGCCGTAAAAATCTGCAAAGTGACGGCCTGGATCGACACCTTGGCCGCCGGCGTTGCGATCTTGTGGTCCTTGACGGTGAGATAGTCTTCAATTGTCTTAACGTTGGGATCATTGGAGTTCAGCTTCAACGGCATATCGGCGATCGTTAGTGCGCCCTTGAAGCGACCCTTGGACTTGCCCCAGAGCTTCAGCATCGGACCGACGCCGTGGGCGCCGAAATCGATTGTGCCCGCTAGCAGGGCCTTGTTAATGTTGGCACCGCCACTGATCTTGAACAGCTTGATATTCGGCGCCTTCATGCCCAGGCCCTTGGCATGCTTCTGAATCAAGTTCTGATCCATCACGACATGCAACGGCACGTACAGCAGTCCGAACTGTTGCGCCATCTTGACGGTGTCGGTCTCGGCACTGGCTGTGCCGGCGGCCCCAAACGCCATGACCACGCCGGCCGCTGCACCGGCGATAAGCTTCTTATCGAATGTACGAGTCATTAGTTCCTCCCTATTCATCAGGTATGAAGGCAAACGCCCTATCGCCGCCTTCTGTTACGGGCGGTATCGATAAATGATATATAATTCGATAGCACTGGCTATCGAGTGTCGCGTCCTGACCGCCTTACCTCAACGGGGATTGAGGCGAGCAGTGACTGTTCCAGTAACGGGAATCGCCGATTCTAGACAACTACTCTTCGGCGGCATCAACCTCGAAGTCGCCATCGATCCCGTCCTGCATATTGCGGTATTCGGCGCGGAAGGTGGCAAGAATGTCCTCAAAGGGCACATCTGTGAACGGGCCGCGATCGTGGATGTATTCCATGTGCTTGTTCCCCACCTTGTCGTAAGCGTGGAATAGGGAATCGGTCTCACCATCAAAATCCAGCGTCTTTAGGCCGAACTTGTCACAGAGCGACTTGTTGAAGGCCGGCGTGCATTTCACCCACTTGCCGTCCAGCAGCAACTCGCAGTAGCTGTGCCAGAAGAACACATCGGTTCCCATGGCCACCGTCAGCTTCTCCGTCGCCATGTGGTTGCGAACATCGGCATATCCGGGCCGTGCGGGAATGCCCTCCGCCCTCGCACAGGCTGCCAGCAGTGCAGCCTTCGAAACGCACCACCCCTTGCCCATGGCAAGCGCTTCTTTGCCGGAATAGCTCTTGATATCGCCCAGCGGCAGATAGGCGTCGTAGCGCACATCGTCGCGCACCGCGTAAAACAATTTGAGCGCTTTTTGTGTCTTGTCGGATTCATCGCCGACCGCCTTCTTTGCAAATGCGGTGACGGTCGGGTCCTCGCTTTCGATCAGCCGGCCCGATTTGAGATAGGTCTCGTTCATGGCGAGATAGATGCCCCCCAGCACGCCGACTGCAAGGCCTCACGCGCCTCCCGCGGAATATCCTTGACCTCTACCACGCAACCAGGAATGCGGAATTTGTAATGCTTGCGAAATCTGGGCTCCGTTGACGCCGGCTGATGGGGAAGCTGGGCGCCTTCGGACCGCACCGTCGCGGGACGGATGGGCCGACACTCAAATCTAGCACCGGAATTGAGGCGTAAATCAAGCATGGCGCAACCTTCTGGTTTGAAATCGAGCGCTACCCGAAATCGAGCGCTACACCATGTATGCACGCAGATCTGCTAAAGCTTCATTCCCGCTCCGATGCCGCGCGCACCAATCTCACGCGTTGCTGTCCGCCTCGCCCGCCCCAGATATCTCCCAGACGAAATCGCAATGCGGGGAGCGACGGACATGCCGATGGAATTCGGATTTTTCATGCGGGGGCAATATCCAGCGAGCGCGGATATGCAGGAAACCTTCGCAGAGGCTTGCGAACAGGCGCGGGTCGCGGACGAGTTGGGTTACACCTACCTCCTGAAAGGGCAGCACTACTCGTCCACACCGCTGCAGGCGCTGCAATTGGTGCCGTTCCTATCGCGCATCATGGTTGAAGCACCGAACGCAAAGCTCGTCACCGGCATCGTCTTGCTACCGCTTCACAAACCACTCGACGTGGCCGAACAATTGGCCTCGATAGACGTCATGTCAGGGGGACGCCTTGTCTTTGGCTCGGGCATCGGGTACCGGGACGTTGAATTCAAGGCCTTCGGCACCGAAGCAAAGGACCGAGGAGCGCGTTTCGAAGAGTGCCTCGATGCGATCAAGCGCCTCTGGACGGAAGAATATGTCACTCTCAAAGGTTCGCATTTCGAACTCGACAATGCGTCCTGCTCCGTCATGCCGGTGCAGAAGCCGATGCCGCCGCTGTGGATCGGTGCCAATGTCGATGCGGCCGTTCGGCGCTGTGCCCGGATGGCGGATACCTGGTTCATCAATCCGCATCAACGTATGGATACGATTGAGCGTCAGCTCGGTGTCTTCCGCCAGGCCCTTGAGGCAGAAGGTAAGCCAGACCCTACGGTTCTGCCGTTGATGCGGGAGTGCTTCGTCGCCGAGACCACGGAGAAGGCTGTCGAACTGGCCCGGCCTTACCTTGAAGCGAAATACAAATCCTACCACGAGTGGGGCCAAGACAAGTCGATGCCCGAAGGTGACAACGATTTGAACCTGCCCTTTGAGGAGTTGGCGGACGGCCGCTTCCTCCTGGGCTCGCCCGAGGTCGTCGCCGAGCAGATCATCGACTACAATAAGCGCCTTGGCGTGAACTTGATCATTCTCGGCATCCAATGGGTCGGCATGCCCCACCAGCAGGTAATTGATTCTTTGAGATTATTTGCAGCCGAGGTGATGCCGCTCGTGAAAGAAGCCACCTGACGCCGGATGCGACTCTACGGCCGATACAATTCACCTTACGTGCGGCGCGTCGCGGTCACCATGCGGCTCTACGGGCTCGATTACGAGCATGAAAATATCATCCCCTTCGACGACGGGAGGCGAGACATCACCCGTGTCAACCCGATCGCCCGCGTCCCAGTTCTAGAACTCCCGGATGGCGAATGCCTCGTCGATAGCACGGCAATTATCGACCATCTCGACGAGATCGCCGGTCCCGACCGTGCCTTGATACCACGAGCGGGCTCGAAACGCCGCCAGGTACTTAAATTCGTCGCAATTGAACTCGGAATCATGGATAAGCTAGTTGCTATCCTGTACGAGCGGCAATTCCGACCGAAGAAAAAATGGCACCGCCCCTGGATCGCGGCGTGCGAAGCGCAAATCCGTGATGGCTTTAATTGGATCGATAACGAAATTAATGACGATTGGCTTATTTCAGATCAGATGACGCAAGCCGACGTTTCGCTTGCTGTTTTCTGGGATTTTTCCACCCGTATCCGCCCACGGTTCTTTGCAGATTTTAATTGTAAACATATCGATATAATAACTGAAAAACTGAACAATTTTCCTGCATTTCAACAAACACGCGCTGTCGAAGAAGCGTTGTCAGTCGAACTGACTGAGCGCCCTGAAGAGGAGACCGACCCATGACCGATAATACCGACATCGATGACCTTGTCCTTGTCGATTTTGACGACCGGGGAGACGCCGGTTTGGTCGCTCGCGTGACCTTCAACAATCCGGAGAAACGAAATGCACTTGGAGTCGGAGGCAAACAACGTTTTATAGACGTTATGACAGAATTGCGCCACGACGACACTCTTCGCGCGCTTATTATTACCGGAGCCGGCGACAAATCTTTCGTCGGTGGCAGCAATCTCGCGGACATGCGTCGTTATACGCCTGCCGAAGGGCATGCTGCGTCGACCAAGACACACTATGCCTGCGATGCAGTTCGAACTTTCCCTGTCCCAGTAATCGCCCGAATCAACGGGTATTGTTTCGGAAGCGGTATGGAAATCGCCGCTGCGGCCGACATGCGAGTTGCAGCGGATCATGCGAAGTTTGGCATGCCGGAAACGCGGTTCGGCATTCCCTCTGGGATGGAGGCGGCGCTTCTCCCCCGCCTGATCGGTTGGGGCAAAGCGGTGGAGTTGGTCCTAACCGGCGACCATATTGACGCAGATGAAGCACAATGCATCGGTTTTCTTCAGAAAAAAGTTCCGTATGAGGCGCTCGACGAAGCAGTTGAAGGTTGGATCACGTCACTCTTGGCGTGCGGTCCCAATGCGATCCG
Source organism: uncultured Alphaproteobacteria bacterium (assembly GCA_964012455.1). Lineage (GTDB taxonomy): Bacteria > Pseudomonadota > Alphaproteobacteria > UBA8366 > UBA8366 > UBA6544. The sequence continues at coordinate 6,615 of CAXGSZ010000029.1, read as the reverse complement.
CGTGCAGAAACGTCTAATCAACGACTGGGAACGGATGGCTATTACCGATGCGGCAAAGGTCGGCATCGAAGCCATAGCCGGCTGCTACGCGACCGACGAGCCGAAAACGCTGATGAATGCGTTCCTCAACCGTAAAAAGGGCTAAGGATATGGAAGATTATGGATTGAGCGGAAAAGTAGCGCTTGTTGCGGGTGGCGGTTCGCGCGACGAGGGGATCGGAAACGGCCGGGCAGCAGCGATCCTGCTGGCACGGTCAGGTGCCAAAGTTGCCGTAATGGATCAGCAACTGAATGCGGCGCAGAAAACGGTTGAGATGATCGAGACGGAAGGCAACACCGCGGCGGCCTTTACCTGCAATGCGACGGACCAGGCGGACTGCAAGACGTTGATTGACGCGGTTATGGAAACCTATGGGCGGTTGGATTGCCTCGACAACAATATCGGCATCGGCAGTCGCAATTCCGTGATCGACGAACCGCTGGAGACCTACCGAAAGGTCATGCAGGTCAACGTTGAGACGATGTTCCTGCTTTCGAAGTTCGCCATCCCGGCGATGATTTCGTCGGGTGGCGGCGGATCCATCGTCAACATCTCTTCGATCTCCGCATTGCGACCCCGCGGGCTTACGACCTACACGACGTCGAAGGGAGCGGTCATCGCGCTGACACAGGCCATGGCCATCGATCACGGCCCGGACAGCATTCGCGTCAATTGCGTGGCGCCGGGCCCGGTCTACACCCCGATGGTGTATACCCGAGGCATGTCGGAGGAAGCGCGCGCCACTCGTGGCAAGGCCTCGATCCTCGGTGTTGAAGGCACCGGCTGGGACATCGGTCAGGCGGTTCGCTTCCTGCTCTCGGACCAAGCGCGTTACATCACCGGTCAGGTCATCGTCGTCGACGGTGGCGTGACCCTCCGCAGCCCCGAGCGAGATTCGGCAGGCTAGAAGGGAAAGCCCCATGAGTAAAGAAAACCTTGACGACCTCGTCCATTACCGGGTGGAGGATCAAGTCGCGATCATCACCCTCAACCGACCGCGGAAGTTGAACGCCTTCAGCGACGAGCTCGTTTATGCCCTCGGCGAGGTGTTGTATCGCTTCGACACAGATGAAGAGGCCAACGTAGCGATCATTCACGGTAACGGCCGCGCGTTTTCGTCGGGCGCCGACGTCCACCAGCGCCAGCTCCGCTCCCGTGAGGAATTCTTGAAACTCGGGGGACCACAAGGTCGAGGCTCAAACTCGGGCGACCTCTTCATCAAATCGGTCAATTGGAAGCCTGTGATCACCGCGCCGCACGGCTATGTGCTCGGCCTCGCCTTCGGGATCATCCTTGAAAGCGACCTGATCGTTGCCGAAGAAGGCACAAAAATCCAACTGACCGAGACCTCGCGCGGGCTCGGCGGCTCAAAATACTGGAGCCTGATGCAATTCCGCGGCGCTAGTACCCTTGCAACGGAAATCGCCCTCACCGGCCGATTCTTCAGCGCCGAAGAAGGACACGCCGCAGGCATCATCGACCGCGTTGCGCCCAAGGGACAGCATCTGGAGGCGGCGATGGACTTAGCCCGTCAGATCGCTGCAAATCCGCCGCTTTCGGTGCGCGCCACGGTGCGGACGCGGCGCCTAAGGATGGAACAGATCGGCCGTGAAGCGCAGGCGCAGCTAAATGCGCAGAAACTTTTCCTGACGGAGGATTTTCACGAAGCGGCGAGCGCCTTTGCCGAGAAGCGGAAACCTAATAAGTTCAAGGGCCGATAAAGCGGTAGAGCCGCCATTAGCGAGAATTACACCGTCCAGAACTACGTCGACGATCTGCAAGCAACCGTTGCTGTGGCCGAAAGTGAGACGGAGATTTTGAGCAAGGTCCGGCCTCTAGCGCAGAAGCTGGTCGAGAATCGGGATACCTGGATCAAGGCAGAACACTACGAAGTTAATGACGAGCGCGGCTCCAGCTTTTACGTGTTGCAGGAGGAAGAGGACCACACCGTGATGGTGTTCGCCGCCTGCTTCCGCCCGGGCCGGGTCACCACCGTCCAAGATCACGGCACCTGGGAGGCGGTAGCCAGTGTCGATGGCGAGGAGAAGGACACAATATATCTCCGCACCGGCAAAGGCTCGAAGCGCGGGCTATGGTGAAATTCAATTAAAGGGCGGGAACGTGGTCCGCCACGACGACGCCATTGGCATGCCGGCGGGCACGTTCCATACGGTTTCGAACGAGAGCAACGAAGTCTCAGTCTCGCTCCATACCTGCGGTATGAACACGAACCATACCGTCCGTTGCCAGATCGATTCGTCGACAGACAAGATCGAGGAATTCAAGATCCCGCTGCGGGAAGGGTAAGCGCCCTCTCGGCGGCGCCCACGCATCTCAATGTCATTCCGGATGCGTCATTATGACCTCAGCCCAACCTTTGGCCCCACTCTCCATGTTGATACTCAGGCACAGGTCCGGGTTCCCGCTCCGCGGGCTGCAGAATGACGTTGTGCGAGTTCATCCCGCCACGGGCAGCTCCGGCGGCGCCCGCCACGACAGCAGTTCGGCCCCATCTTCGCGAATCACGAGATTTTCCTCATGCACCATCATCTTCCCGGGCGCGAAGGTCATTCCGGGCTCCAATGTAATGACCATGCCGGGCGCAAGTACGGTTTCGTCCCAAATAGTGTTAGATGGCCACTCCGTCAGCTGCATGCCGAGGCCGTGACCGAACCTTCCCACGTCACTGCCGAGCGCGCCACCCTCTTCCAGCACCTGATTCATGGCGCAAAACAGATCGGAACAGGTGGCATCCGGCCTCGCCGTTGCCAATCCTGCCTCTGTTGCCGCAAATACCACCTCGTAGGCTCGACGGCTCTCATCAGTTGCCGTTCCGATACCGTAATTTCTGTCAAAGTCACTGAAATACCCGTCAAAAACCGATCCCGTGTCCAGCATCAGTACGTCTTCGGGCGCAAGCAGACGGTCGGTCGGCGGCGAAATGATATCGCCGTACCCCCCGGGACCCGCGCCGCCCACGAGATAGGGTACCTCGTCCGCACCCGCCTTGAGCGCCTCGATGCGGAACCGCCGGAAAACCGCGGTTGTCGGCATACCCACTGAGAGCCAGGACGGCATGTCTTCGAAAACACCAGAGACGATCCCGCAAATATGGCGGATTTTCGCGATTTCCGCGTCAGATTTCACCATTCGTAGGCGTTTTAGGATGAATGTTGCGTCACTTGTTACGAATTCGCTAGAAAATAATAATCGGTCATAATCAGCCAATGGCATGCGGAGATGCGTCTCCGCCCCCTTGGCGATACCGATCGTCGCGCCCCTACCCGCAAATTCCTGCAAAACTTCCCTTAGCAGGGTTATGCCGTCATCTTCAGGGTCAGGCGACGCCCAGGTGCGAATATCCTCGACCCACGTTGCTGCCATGCAATCCCGTCCGATTTCCGGGATCACCGCCACTGGCTTGCCGAAAGCAGGTACGACGAGGAACCAGGGCCGCGTCGGCGATTGCCAGAACGGTGTCAGGAAGCCCGAAAAATAGCGGATTTCCGGCTCCGTCGTGAGCAGCAAGGCGGATATGCCCGACGACGCCATCGCCGCTTGGGCCTTCGCGCAGCGCATCTCGAATTCAGCGACATCGAACCCGCGCGACGGCTCTGTCGCAATCTCCCGCTCGACCATCGATTCCCACCTGTCCATTTCCGCTGCCGGCACCATAGTACATGGCCATGAGCGACGCACCGGAAACCAGCGGCCTCGGCGATCTTCGGGTGGCGATTTGGCGTAGCGAGGAAGAGGGGGAATTCCTAAGCTATACGGTGCCCTGGTCCTCCCCCATTAAGGTCTACCGTAATTCATAGGAAACGGACGATCATAGATGGCAAACAAGCGGCACAAACCGGAAGCGATTGTCAGTAAGTTACGGCAGGTTGAGGTTCTTGTCGGACAAGGGATAGCGCGTATCGATTATTGGGGGCAAGAACCCCAAATTATTCGCAAAAGCTATGTTAAATGCCGACGGAAAAGTTCGGCTGAGGGAAATTAGACTGGCCTATCGCCTTTGATCGTTACTCTTCGTCCTTTACGTTCCTCTGGCCAGTAATCCCAAACTGCCCTGTGCATACAACAACGATTGTCCCAAAATGCCATGTCATTTCTTGCCCATCGAAACCTTATTTGATGGTCGATATGCTCACCTTGCTTAAAAAGCAATTCTAAGAGAACATTGCTCTCCTCTTCTGATAGTTCGTTTATACGAGTTGTGAAAGTCCGATTAACGAACAGGCTCTTTTTCCCAGTGTCCGGATGAGTTCTTACGATTGGATGAACAGCTTCTGGACAGTCTATGTCAGTATCTTTTTGCCCTCTATCCGCATATCTCCCCTTATAAAAATGTTCTGAGCTGTGCAACGCTGTAAGATCACCAATCAAATTCTTAATTGGCTGCGATAAGGCCTCATATGCTGAGTACATGTTGTTGAACATCGTATCCCCTCCACACTCTGGGAGAATATGAATTTGCAGCATTGTGCCTAGCGGAGGCTTCTCATCACATGAAACATCTGAATGCCAGTGCTCACCGTTAGCTATCTTTGAGTTTTTTGTTGCATGAATTTCAAATATTTCTGGATGTCCCTTCATCGTAGGCGCAGCTGGATGTGAATGCAGTTCGCCAAATTTTTTACCAAATTCAACATGTATTTCGGGTGGGATTATTTTCTGACTCTTAAAAAATAAAACTTGGTATTGTAAAAAGGCATGATGTATCTCTTCAAACTGCTCATCCCGAATCGGCTCACTGAGATCAACTCCAAAGATTTCAGCACCCAGATTAGGAGCAAATGGCTTCGCAGTAATTGTTTCGTAATTATAAGTTTTTACTGCAACCATCTAATGACTCCTTTCACGTATCTTGTTTGGCATTTTAGCGATGCCATACCCTTAATAAGACAGCCTACTTGCGACAAAAAGCATTTTCCGCACACCATTACTGATTGATTTATAAAATATTAATGAACATCATTATTAATTAAATGTCATTTTACCCATGAAGATATTTAGCGCGATTTGTTTAAATTATCCGAGGCAACTGAATTGCGGTCAATCCAACCATTTTTTTTGATTTGGCATAATTTCACCTTACAAATACTATATCGAAGTTTCTATGGTTTTTTACATCATCAGATCATTAAACCTTTCGGCGAATAATGGCTCCAAACCCTGCACTCAATCCAATCTTATTGAAGACTTGGCTGCCCGTCATGCAATAACATTCACACTGGATCACCTTTTGGGGGCCGACCATCGCCGGCTATGGCGCCGGCGCACTGCTTGGTCGCGCCATCAGGCATGTCGACGTCCATCGGCTATACGAGTTCGGCATCGCCCAGGCAACGTCGGTCCTCACTGTTGAGAATTTCCGACCATTTCTCGTCGAGAGCGACCTCGACGGCAATAGCCTATTCGAGCAACAGAACCGGATCGTCAACTAGCGGGTCGATGAAACCTATGAAGGCCTTGAGCCGCCGGCGCTGAAACGTTACGGCGAGACGACTTCACGCGACGACGAGGTCGTCTGAACCGAGAGGAAAATCCTATGAGCGACCCTCATTTAATGCAAATCCACACCGTGAGAGTTGCGGATGTCTATGTCCCGACCGCTCGCCGCAAGACGCTCGACACCGCGAAGGCAGAAGAGATTGCCGAAAGCATGATCGACGAGGGTCAGCTAACCCCGATCCAAGTCCGTGTGGACGGAGAGCGTTACGTGCTTGTTGAAGGCCTGCACAGGCTAGAAGCTTGCAAGTTGCTCGAGGAAGAGAGCATCCTTGCGCTCTTCGTGCAGGCCAAACGCCGATAATAGGAGTTTGCAAGATGCCCATCGTCAAACTCGACGACGTCGAAAAACAGGCCTTTCCGAATGGGGCCACCTACCAAACCATCGTCGGTGACGTCAAAGGGTCGACACCTGTCCGTGTCGGGGTTCAGGTCTCGCCGCCCGGGTATTCAACCGGTACGTACGCCCACCCCTATATGGAAGTGGTGAGTGTGCTCGAAGGCACGGGCGTGGCCTGGATCGGGGGGCAGGGCAGCGATATCCCCATTGGTCCAGGTACAATGCTCGTACTCCCCCCGAACACACCGCACGGTTTCGAGTTAAGCGGCACGACACCGCTCAAGACCTACGGCGTGCGCGGTTCACCGCATAGAATTGTTGAGCGCTAGGACGCTTCCGTTCCGGTCAAAACGCCCCCGATACGCGACATCGAAGCGGTCCGTAAGGTTGTTGTGCCTATCACCACAAAAGCCGCCGACGTCGATATCTTTGTCATAGTAAACCAGGCTGATTACGATTCCCTTGGAAGGCCGGTAAATGCCAATGGACCAATCAACGCAGTCGTACTGTGCATCAACGTCGAATTGCTGATACCCCAAAGTACGCCGAAAACTACAAACTTGTTGGACAAAGGCACATCAACACCCGCTTCACAATTGATTACATCTTAAGGATTGCCCAAGAAGTCCGCAGACCAACTAAAACTCGCGCATCTCTCCGCTGGCCATGCCACTGTCGTCGAAGCACGAAATAAAGGCGGGTCGATGGTAGGTGGGATCGA
>CAXGSZ010000028.1:0-11333 GCA_964012455.1 uncultured Alphaproteobacteria bacterium | reverse complement strand
GACTGGAGGTTGCGGGAGCCATATTCCGACGCTGTGATCCGGACTGTAGCTACGAGCCGCGCGTCACCGATGGCGACCACATCAACAATGGCACAAAGATGGCGCGCGTTTCGGGAAATGCCAGACGCCTCCTGACCGCCGAACGAACGGCCCTGAACATTCTCCAGCATCTTTCCGGAATCGCTACTTTGACCTCCCAATATGTCAAGGAGATCGAAGGTACCGGTGCGACACTGATCGACACGCGCAAGACGACGCCGGGCCTTCGCGCTCTGGAGAAGCATGCTGTAACCTGCGGAGGTGGCCGCAATCACCGCCTGGCGCTTGATGGCGGTGTCCTGGTCAAAGACAACCACATCGCGGTCTGCGGCGGTCTTACGGCAGCGATTCAGCGCGCCAAGGCGCGGGTTCCGACCCTGACCAAGGTACAAGTCGAATGCGACAACCTGGATCAGGTAAAGGAAGCGCTGGAAGCGGGCGCCGATTCCCTTCTGCTCGACAATATGTCGCCCGATATGATGCGCGAAGCCGTTAAGATCGTGGAAGGAAGGATCACGCTTGAGGCTTCGGGGGGTATCACGCTTGACACCGTGCGTGCCAAAGCGGAATCCGGCGTCGACCTGATTTCAACCGGCAAGATCACCCAATCAGCGCCGTCGGTCGACATCGGTCTGGATGACGTCGTGGATTAAGGAGAAGAACCCGGAGACACGATGAACGGCACGCTTTTCCTCGTAGTTGGCCCGAGTGGCGCGGGCAAGGACACACTGCTTGACGGTGCCCGGCAAGCTATGGCCGACGACGACGCATACATTTTTGCGCGCCGCACCATAACGCGGCCTGAGGATGCCGGCAGTGAAGCGCATGAAGCCGTGGAGCTCTCTGTATTCGAGAAGCGAGCCAAAGCAGGGGAATTCCTTGCCCATTGGAGTGCGCACGGATTGCGATACGGCATCTCCGCAACATTGCTCGACGATCTCACGAGCGGACGTCACGTCCTCGCCAATATTTCACGCGGGGCCATCGACCAGATTGCCGAGCAGTACGACAAACTGGTCGTGCTAGAAATCGCCGCACCTCGCGACATTATAGCCGCGCGACTGGCCGCACGCGGTCGCGAGAACGAGAAAGATATCCAGCAGCGGCTCGACCGGGAAGTTACTCCCTATCCTTCCGGCGTCGAGCTTCTGGCTATTCAGAACGATACCACCCCGTCAGAAGGGATCGAACGGTTCCTGCGAACAATTCGCCGGGCTATTCCCGGAACCTTGAAGGTGCGCCGCGTACCAATCGACACATGGCACGAGAACGTGTGCTTTCTGCATAGGGATTGCCAAGAGTATAGCCCCGCCGATTATCTCGGTAGCTTAAAGGTCGACATCGCGGCCGGAAATTCCAGCGTCAGGGCCAAAGTAAATGTTGTGGAAGACCATTCGCTCGTCGCGCCCGACGAGATCGGACTCTCCCAGCATGCCTTTGAAGGCCTCGGTCTGCCTGAAGGCAGTGATGTCAAATTGGAGCGAACCCCATCACCGAAGAGCATTGCGGCACTCCGTGGCAAGCTCAGCGGCCGGGCGCTTTCCCTCGACGAGATGCATACCGTCATTCGTGATATTGCTGAGGACCGATATACAGACAAGGAAATCGCTGCATTCCTCGTCTCCGCGGCGCGCGACCTTTCCATCGAAGAAGTACAATCCCTGACCCGCGCACGCGCGGAGTTCGCCCATTGCTTTGATTGGGGGCGCGAACTTGTCGTCGACAAGCACTCCATGGGCGGAATTCCTGGCAGCCGGATCACTATGATTGTGATTCCGATCGTCACGGCCCACGGATTGCTGATCCCAAAGACGTCCTCGCGAGCCATCACATCGGCCGCGGGTACCGCCGATGCAATGGAGGTCATCGCCCGTGTCGACCTTGCTCCGGAAGACGTCGAGAGGGTCGTCGCAGACGCAGGCGGCTGCATTGCCTGGAATGGACGCCTTAATCATTCAGTCGTCGATGACGTCATGAACGCAATCACCCGACCACTTGGCATCGATTCAACAAAATGGGCTGTAGCATCGATCCTCTCGAAGAAACTGGCGGCCGGAGCCACTCACGCAATCATCGACATACCCGTCGGCCCCTACGCTAAGGTCAAGCAAGGACGGGAAGGCCGCGAGCTGTCCCGTCTATTCGAGGATGTTGGAGCCGGAATCGGTATGGAAGTGGTCGCGCGCGTTACCGACGGCACACGCCCGATCGGCCGAGGCATTGGCCCCGCTCTTGAAGTACGGGATGTCTTCAAAGTCCTTCGCAACGACGCGGATGCGCCACAAGACCTCAAAGAAAAAGCGCTCGGGTTCGCTGCCTCGATTCTCGAATGGGATGCCGGCGTCGAACGCGGTGCGGGGCGCGCGCTTGCGCTCGAAATCCTTTCATCAGGTCGTGCGCTTAGTGCACTCGAACGGATCGTCGATTTGCAAGGCCGTCATGACAATCCAGTATCTCCAGGCAATCTGATCTATGAGGTGACATCCGATCGTTCAGGTATCATCGAAACGATTGATTCGACACAGATATCTGGCATCGCTCGAACCGCTGGCGCTCCAATGGACAAGAGTGCCGGAATTGATCTTATCGTCCGCGCGGGAGATAACGTTAGTGCTGGTGACCCGCTTTATTTGATCCATGGCAATGTTGAGAACGACGTACGAATTGCTGTCGAAAGATCTGGAAGTGATACTGGAATTTCGACAAGATAATACTGACGCGAAAGTGCAGCCCCAAAATCAAAATTCTTTAATGAATTTTCAACCAATTTGGCGTTAGGCTAAGCGATAGGAAACAGCAACTTGCCGATCATTTGCAGTTGCAATCGGATTGCGTTGTGAGGGGAGACATTCGAATACAACTAAAAAAAGACGGGCGACGACTTTAGGGTCTATCTCGGTGGGCGGTTGACGTTCGAAGAACATTCGGCATGCAGCACGCTTATTTTGGAACTCACTGCGGACGATGCGACAAACAAGATCATTGATTTGTCGGACCTTAAATTCATCGATTCCGCGGGGTTGGGCTTATTTTTCGCGTTCCTTCAAACGGCCAAGTACAGAAAATGCTACAGGTCGCGCGTTTCGACCAACTCGTTCCATTCGTCTGAGCATAGCGGCCAGGTTGTGGAATTCCAGTCATCGAAAGCGTATCACCAGGCGTCCAAAATGGAGCTCCACCCTGCAACACACCAGGCACTGGTGCTGGCAGGACCGGTCCGCTCCTGTTTCATGACGGCTGTCTGCATTGGAATTGAACTTGCTGCTGTCGCGTCGGCGATCGCGCTCCACAAGCCAATACTTCAGGACAGTAATTCGGCCCCGGCAATGCAAACGGATCATCTTGCCGTCTTCGCTGGAAAAATCGACGCCAAAATATATCCGGTCGTTACCGCTCACCCGAATGATGCTCTTGTGGAAGTCACGGATGCCGTAGGCGTTGCCGCCTTATGCCCGTGTTCTCGAAGAACTTGCCCGACGAGATACCATGCTGAACCTTACATCGAGGACAGCAAACGGATTGACGAATGCAGAACGCTTTTGCGGTTTAATGAGCCATAAGTCCAAAATCACAGAGTCTCAGAAGTCCGACCTGATGATCGTTCTGCACGAAGGAATTGCCAACACGCTCATCAAGGAAATGGACGCCCCTTCGGCATCCCCGAGAGCATTTCTTTAGAATATCAATACCTCGCTCTATCCACTTTTGGAGCATGGCCAGTCGCGACGTCGAACAAAAACTTAATGACGATCTAACAACCGTATGGCTATCGGATTAGGGCGTATTAAGCAGACCCGTTATTGCGGCAAAAGCATATCCGCAATTATTTGGGTCAGCTCTGCGAAGGTTCGGAAAACGAACCCAAGCGCTATCCCCGCGAATACGGCCGCGACGAGCCAGACCCAATGCCAGCCGGCGCTCAAAACTCCGACAAGCGCCAATAAGGGCAATGCCAAGCCGGCCAATACCGCAAACATGCTGCCGTACTTAACCATGATCCTTACTGCTGGATATTGCTCCATATCGCGACCGTCCTTCTCCTCGCCCAGCGTGGTGCCAATTGCTGCGCAGATTGTACTCAGGCTCTGCTAAATTAGGTAAAGAATTAAGCATTAGATGGGAGACGGAAAGATGTCTGATAAGCACCCCTCGAGTCTGGAACTTGCAAGCGAGATGATCGATCTCGACCTCAATGCGTTGAATGATTCCGATATCGCACAATTGCAACGCCTCATTCTGGATTACGCTGCCGTAAGCCTGTGCGGTTCCATCCAGCCCTGGGGACAAAAGATGCGCGCTTGGTCCCAAGACCAGAATGCGTCAGGCCCGGCCCGCCTGATTGGCTCAGGTGACCTTACGAATGCCGCGACAGCAGCCCTTGCCAACGGCACGGCGGCGCACGGTTATGAACTAGACGACACGCATGAGGCCTCGAGCAGCCATCCAGGCGCTGTCGTGATTTCGGCTGCCCTCGCTGTCGCCGCCGAAAGCGGTTCAAGTGGCCGCGATATCCTCGCCGCCATCGCCGCAGGTTATGAAGCGATGACACGCATTGGCCGAGCCGCGGTCTCGCAAGAAGTCACGGAACGAGGTTTCCATGCGACATGCCTTTTCGGGCCTTTCGGCGCCGCAGCGGCGGCGGCCAAACTCCTGGGGTTGGATGCAGAAGGTCTCGCCAGGTCTTGGGGCCTCGCGCTGTCCATGGTCAGCGGTTCCTCCCAGTTCGCACACGAGCCACAGGGAACGATGGTCAAGAGGATGCACGCCGGAATCCCGTCGATGCACGGCGTCCTCGCAGCGCAGCTCGGAAAACTGGGAATGACGGCACCGCATAATTCACTCGAAGGTCCGCTCGCTTTCTATCACCTTTACAGCGCAAACCCGAAGCTGGATCTCCTCGCGAGGAAGACTGGCGCACCGCTCGAAATTCACAACATCAGCTTCAAGCCCTATTCCTGTTGCCGCAAATTCCATTCAATGATCGATTGTTTGGAAATCGCGACAGAGAATTTCACACACGACCCCGCCGATATCGCCAAGGTTGATGTCTTTTCGCCAGCCAACGCGATCAAGAAACACGCCATTCGGCGGCCGGACTCGGTTATGGCCGCGCAGTACAGTATGCCGTACATAACCGCTGCAACACTGGCCTATGGACCCAAGAAATATTCGGCCTTTGAAACCAGATACCACTATGACCCGATGATTATTTCATTGATCGATAAGACAGAAGCCCATCACGATCCGAAATTGGACGGCTATCTACCGGACCGAATGGCTAACCGTGTTACGGTGACGTTCGCCGACGGGCGGCAGAGAAGTGCCGAGGTCACCGAAGCATTGGGATCACCCAATCGGCCCCTGTCATTCGACGATGTTCTGGAAAAAGCAGAACCTCTTATCGACATGGTCGATCCATCGATGGACCTGGAGATGATCGCTAATAAGGTACGCGACTTGCCAAACATGACCGATACTGACGATCTAATGCGCACGCTCGTCGCTGGCAATTACGATCTGACGACCACGTTAGCCGCAGAGTGAGCGTTCCTATTCCGTCTCTGCATCGCGTATCCGCATTGTGATTGTTGTCGATCCGCTATTCGCCCTTGCGCTTTGCGGCGTCTTTCTCGGCGGCCTGTCGCGCGGCTTCACCGGTTTTGGCGCCGCGCTGATCATAGTTCCTGTTCTGATCATCGTGTATGGGCCGATACCCGCCGTCGTCTTGATGTCCTTGATCGAAGTCCCGGGCGTCTTGCAACTCGCGCGGACGGCAATCCGGGAAGCAGACTGGCGGGCATTGGTACCGCTCTGCATTGCCGCAGCGGTCACCGTGCCGCTGGGTGCGTGGTCACTGGCCGTCCTTGACGCGGAAATCGTCCGCAGAGGCATCGCTGCCATGGTCGTGACCTTCGCCATCTTAATCGCAACCGGATGGCGATACCGGGGAGAGATCACAAAATTTCTTTCCGCGTGCGTCGGGATCGTCAGTGGCTTCTGCAGCGGTATCGCCAGCCTTGGTGGCCCGCCCGTCGTGATGTTCTTGGTCGCCAAAGGCAGCAACGCCGCCCAGACCCGCGCCGGTATCGTGGCCTATTTCGCCTTGGCCATGGCAGTGCGTCTCGCCGCCTTCGGCTGGCATGGTCTCTATAGCCAAAACGCCATCGTCCTGAGTCTGTTGCTGGCACCGGTCTATATGTCAGGTATTTGGATTGGCAGCCGGTTCTTCAAGGGAGCATCGGCAATGGTATTTCGACGCGCCGTGGTCGGATTGGTCCTTGTGACTGGAACCGCAGCAATGTTTAGGTGACCGGGGTTACCCCCGACCGACGTATGGCATCTTGGATGCCATAACCGTCATGAACTGCACGTTAGCGTCGAGCGGCAGGCTCGCCATATAGACGATTGCCCGGGCAACGTTCTCCACATCCATTGTCGGCTCGATCATCGTATCGCCGTTTGCCTGCGGCACTCCTTTGGTCATACGCTGCGTCATCGGTGTTGACGCGTTACCCACGTCAAGCTGCCCCACGGCAATATCATGCTTTCGGCCGTCGAGTGAGGCGGTCTTGGTCAGTCCGGTCACTGCGTGCTTCGTGGACGTATAGGGAATAGACCCCGGACGCGGCGTATAGGATGAAATCGACCCGTTGTTCACAATGCGGCCGCCTTTCGGTTCCTGAGAACGCATTAGCCTAAAGGCGTTCTGAATGCCGAGGAAGGAACCATGGAGGTTCGCGTCGACGACCTTCTTCCAGTCGGCAAATGCGATTTCGTCGGGATCTCCTGGCGGCACGCCAATACCGGCATTATTGAAGAGAAAATCCAGGCGCCCAAAACGTTCTTTTGTCTTATCAAACAGGTTTCGCATCGCGTCCTCGTCCGCAACGTCCGTCGGCACGACAAGGGTCCGCTCGCATACGGGACCCGCGAGACTTACTGTTTCCTGCAAAGGATCCGACCGCCGACCCGCAAGAGAAACGCTCCACCCATCTTCCAGCAAAGCGAGCGCCGACGCGCGACCAATTCCGCTGCCGGCTCCTGTAACGATCGCGATTTTTGCCTCTCCGCTCATAACCTTCTCCTTATCAGCGCTACCATTTTCACAACGCGGTTTCTCACTGTCGAGATCGCGCTAAATACAACCCGGGACAAGAGAGGAAAACAAGCATGTCGGACACATCGGACACCCAAAAAGCACTTTCGGGAATTCGAGTTATCGATTTTAGTCGTATCGTTGCCGGCCCACACTGCACAATGTGCCTTGCGGACCTCGGAGCGGACGTCATCAAGATTGAGGATACCGGCAAAGGCGATGATCTGCGCAGTCACAAGCCGCCGCATATCGAATGCGATTCCCCTTATTTCCTGTCACTGAACCGAAACAAAAAAAGCATCGCTATCGACATGACTTGCCCCGAGGGGCGCGAGATAATCCACAACCTTCTGTCGGATGCGGACGTCCTCGTCGAGAATTTTCGAACGGGTGTAATGGAGAAATTCGGTTTCGGATACGACAGACTCAAAAATAGATTTCCGAAACTCGTTTATTGTTCGATTTCGGGCTACGGCCGCGAAGGATCACAGAAGTCGCGTGCTGCCTACGACCCGATCGTTCAGGCGGAAAGCGGCCAGATGGCGACAAACGGTAGTATGGAATCCGGCCCAATGCGAACCGGCCTCGCTGTTACCGATACACAAACCGGCCATTTCGCCGTGCAAGGTATCCTCGCCGCCCTTTTCGCCCGCGAGCGTTCCGGAAAGGGCCAGTACATCGAGGTTCCGTTGTTCGATGTTGCCGTATCGTCTTTGTCGCATTATGGAATTCGCTACCTGCTCGACGGGACGGAATTGCCACGCGTCGGCAACGGCAGCAACGCGGCGCAGCCTATCGGAGTATTTCCCGCCAAAGACGGTAAATTGATACAAGTGACTTGCGCCAGCGAACGCGGATTCGTGCAATTCGCAACCGCACTGGGCCGTGAGGACCTTCTGGAAGACGAACGTTTTGCAACAAATCCAAAGCGTCTCGAAAATCACGACGCGCTATACGTCATCGTAACAGAGACACTCGCGCGCGATACGCGCGACGCCTGGCTTGCGAAACTCGAGGCTGCGGGTGCACCAGTTGGCGCCATCAATGAAATTGGAGACGCTCTGACAGACCCATTTGTCGAAGAGCGTAATCTTGTGGAACACTTGCCGCATCCCCTGGTCGGCACCGTCCCAAACCTTCGCTCGCCCTTACGGATGTCGGAGACACCGGTGAGGTCGGCCAGTGCACCCCCAATGCTGGCACAGCACACCGACCACGTGCTCCGTCATATCTTGGGATACGATGAAGAGAGGGTCGCCGCGCTCAGGGGAAGTGGCGCCGTCGCCTGAACCGGGAAATACGCATGACCGTCTATCTCGACCACAATGCTAGCACACCGATCGCCGCCGAAGTTATCGACGCGATGCAACCATATCTCCAACACGGTTACGGAAACCCGTCGAGTCGGCACTGGGCGAGTGACGGATTGCAGGCGGCTTTGGCAAAGGCCCGATCGCAAGTCGCCTCGCTACTGGGCTGTGCCGCCGAAGAAGTTGTCTTCACGAGCGGCGGCAGCGAAGCATCCAATCACGCGCTGAAAGGTGCATACTTTGCGTCGGGCCGACGTGACGCCCACATTGTGACCACCCAAATAGAGCATCCCGCGACCATCGAGACCTGCCGCTTCCTAGAAAGGATCGGCGCCGAAGTGAGCTATCTACCCGTAGATGGAGAAGGAATGCTCAATCCGGAAGACGTACGGCGCGCAATTACCGAACGGACGATCCTCGTCAGCGTCATGCAAGCGAATAACGAAGTTGGCACCATCCAGCCAATATCGGAGGTCGCCGCAATTGCCCATGAGCGCGGTGTCCTCTGCCATACCGACGCCGCGCAGTCCGTAGGCAAAATACCCGTCGACGTTGGCGCACTCGGCGTCGACTTACTGACCCTGGCCGGCCATAAGCTCTACGCGCCAAAAGGCGTCGGCATGCTCTACATCAGATCCGGAGTAGAGTTGGAGCCGCTGATTCATGGCGGCGGACAGGAAGCTGGCCGTCGGTCCGGGACAGAATCGATAGTCATGGCGATTGCCCTCGGTGCGGCTTGCGCCCTGGCTGAATCCCGCTTGGCCGCAAATCCGCTGGCTTCGACGCGAGATTATTTTTGGGAACAACTGCATCAGGCCTTCGGCAATAAGGTCATCCAGAACGGCGCCGTGGACCGACGGCTTCCGAACACGCTCAACGTCTCTTTCATTCGCCGAGACGGTTCAAAACTATTGGAGGCGCTCGAAGGAATTGCCGCCTCTACCGGTTCCGCCTGCCATGAGGACCAAGTTACCATGTCGCCGGTCCTTGCGGCCATGGACGTCGGGGAAGACATCGCCATGGGCGCCATCCGCTTTAGCGTCGGTTTTGACACGACCAAAGACGACATCGAGACAACGGTATCTGCATTGCGGAATGTGCTCGTCGACGAGAAGTAGGTTGATGCGAATGACTAAACGAAAGTTTGCGTCATGCGATTCGACTAGGAGGTCACGTCATGAATGTTCGAAAGACACTGCTGATTAAGGAAGTCATCGAAGCCGACAATCTCGGCAAGGCCTGTTCGCCGATTACACGGGTGGTTGCGATGGCAGTTTTGCACAATCCGTTTGCCGGTCGTTTCGAGGAGGACCTGTCCCCCTTGTTCGATATCAGCCGCTCGCTCGGTGAACGGCTGATGGAGGACGCGGTGGCACAGCTGGCAGGTCCACCCGTCGGCTATGGAAAGGCAGCAATTGTCGGCGTGGATGGTGATTTGGAGCACGGCGGCGCTGTCATTCACCCGAAGCTCGGCAAACCGATGCGCGACGCAGTCGGCGGAGGTGCGGCACTCATCGCGTCGAATGCGAAAGTCGCCGCGCTCGGATCTCCCATTGACATGCCCCTCGGACATAAAGACGAGGCTTGGTCATTCAATCATTTTGATACGATTACCGTCATGGTCGCAGACGCTCCACGACCGGATGAAATCGTGCTGTGCATGGGCGTCGCCGACGGAGGCCGCCCACACCCGAGGGTTGGTTCCGCGCCGATCACGGACTGACGCGACTACATCGTATAATTCATGCCTATCCGTCCACCGTCGACATAGATCGTCTCGCCGGTGATATAGCTCGCCTTGTCGCTCGCAAGGAAGGCAACGACATCACCAATCTCCCGCGGCGTGCCGATACGTTTTAGGGGCGTGCGTGACATGACCACCGCCATCGCGTCCGGATCGGCGTTCACACTCGCCATCATTGCCGTATCGATGGAACCGGGGCCCACGGCATTTACCCGGATATTGTGAGGCGCCAAAGCCAATGCCGCCGATTTGGTCAATTGCATGACGCCGCCCTTGGAAGCGCAATAAGCGGCAATTGACGGGATCGCGACCTGTGCATTGATCGACGACATGTTCACGATGGCGCCTTCAATCTTCTTTGTGACCATGGTTTTCGCCGCCCGTTGCAATGCCGCAAACGTGCCGATGAGATTGACGTCAATCACCGACCTGAATTGATCGAGAGAGGTCTCGAGAAAATCATTCGGCAATGCGATGCCCGCGTTATTGACCAAGACTGATACAGGGCCAATCTCTCCCTCAATCCTGTCAAACAAGGCATCTATCTGGGCCGGATCGCCCATATCGCATGCGTATCCAGCCGCATCCCCGCCCAACTTGGTTGCGGCCTCTCCAACGCCGGTTTGGTTTATGTCCGCCAGTACAATGCGTGCTCCGGACTCGCTTATCGCTTCAGCGCAGGCATACCCAATCCCTCGAGCTCCTCCAGTAATCAGTGCGACAGGTGTCTCACCCATATCAAATCTCCCAAAATGTTCGGTCGGGCGCGGGCCGAAACGACGCTTTCGACGGCACTACGGGAATGCCCGCTCTCTAGCCGGACATTATATGGGTGGTGTGGGTCGTCAGCAAAACGATCACTGAGGCCGATCGTTCAAGATTAAGCGGCACCGATGGTGTGGACGAACTCGACCCGTAATGTGCGCCCAAAAACCTGATATTCGATGCGATCGGCAAGCTAGTCGATCAGTCCTATACCGCGGGGGCTTTGTCGCGAATCGCGAAGAAAACGCATCACGGAGAGATGATCAGATCCACGGCCTTCATCTGTCATACTAATAGCGAATTTCCGATCGCTCCATTCCACAAGAATGCGACATCGCCGATTCGCAAATTCGTCGAACGACAGACAGTCTTAACTTCC
>CAXGSZ010000027.1:0-11577 GCA_964012455.1 uncultured Alphaproteobacteria bacterium | reverse complement strand
ACCATCAGGTCTGCTGTCTAAGGTCTGCCAATGTTTGGTTACAGCTTCACAAAGTTAATCCTGCTTGCCGGGACAGTCGCTGCGGTCAGGTATAGTTGCAAATTCTTTGGCCAGTTGGACGAGCGACGGGAGGAGAAACTTGCGAGTTCGAGAGCGGCGACGTCGGCGAAAATGAAGGATGACGGGACATGGTGGAATGCACCAAATACGACGCCCATGGGCCTGATCAGAGCGCAATGAACAGCGGGCAGTGGACTTGTCCTATTGAAGCATTTTTTCCGCTAATGGCATATTGATTCATAGGCGGGGCGCCGATATGTTGCGGCGCATTTGAAGCCGACAGGTTCGGCGTGCCGATGGCCTCCGTGACACAGAATTCTGCATCCAAGACTGACTTTCAGTCGCTAATCCTAACGCTCCATGCGTTTTGGGCCGACAAGGGCTGCGTCATCCTTCAGCCGTACGACATGGAAGTCGGGGCCGGTACCTTTCATCCAGCGACAACGCTACGTGCTTTGGGGCCAGCGCCCTGGAAGGTCGCCTATGTGCAGCCGTCCCGTCGACCGACCGACGGGCGCTATGGGGAAAACCCGAACCGTCTTCAGCACTATTACCAATATCAAGTGCTACTAAAACCATCACCCGAAAACAGTCAGGAACTATACCTAGACAGTTTGCGCGCGCTCGGCATTGACCTGATGGCGCATGACATCCGGTTCGTCGAGGACGACTGGGAGAGTCCGACGCTCGGCGCTTGGGGGCTAGGATGGGAAGTTTGGTGCGACGGTATGGAAGTGACGCAGTACACTTATTTCCAGCAGGTCGGTGGTTTCGATTGCGATCCTGTTTCCGTCGAACTTACCTATGGTCTCGAACGTCTCGCGATGTATGTACAGGGCGTGGAGAATGTGTACGACCTCGACTTCAACGGCGATGGTGTCAACTATGGTGATGTATTTCATCAGGCGGAGGTCGAGTATTCGGCGCATAATTTCGAGCACGCGGACGTAGACGCACTTCGCCGGCATTTTGAAGACGCCGAGAAGGAATGCGCAGCACTTCTTGCGGCGGGTTTGGCGTTTCCCGCTTACGACCAATGTCTAAAGGCGAGCCATCGCTTCAACTTGCTGGACGCTCGCGGCGCCATAAGCGTGACGGAACGCCAGGCGTATATTCTGCGCGTCCGCGAACTCGCGAAGGGTTCCGCCGCCGCATGGTTGAAAAGCCAAGGCGTGGAAGTCGAATAATGCCCGAACTCCTGCTCGAATTGTTCTCCGAGGAAATTCCCGCGCGTATGCAAAGGCGCGCGTCGGAAGACCTTAAGAGACTCGTCACCGGCGGCCTGAAATCGGCCGGTCTCAAGTTCACCTCGGCCAAGGCCTATGCGACGCCGCGACGCTTGGTCCTGATCGTTGATGGTCTTCCTGTAAAGCAGCCGGACGTGCGCGAAGAGCGCCGGGGACCCCGCGCTGATGCGCCTGAGAAGGCAATCAACGGGTTCAAAGGCTCGCTGCCGGACGGAACCGAGGTGGAGAAACGTGAGACCGACAAAGGTATGTTCCTTTACGCGGTTTTCGATAAGAAGGGGACCGATAGTGTCGCCGTGATCTCGGCTTTAGTGCCCGATGTAATCCGCAGTTTGCAATGGCCGAAGTCGATGCGTTGGGCCGAAACGGAAATTCGCTATGTGCGACCGCTTCAGTCCGTGACCTGTGTATTTGCGGGCACTATGCTGACGGGTAAAGTGGACCTTGGCCGCGGGCAGCAACTCGCTTTTGGGACACACGTACGTGGCCACCGTTTCCATGCGCCCGAACCCTTTACGGTTTCATCGTTTGATACCTACCGTGATGGTTTGGCTAATGCGAAAGTTATGCTTGACCCGGCAGAGCGCCGCGCCAAAATCGATAGTGACCTCCGGGCGCTGGCGGAAGAGGCCGGTCTCGCTGTCCGTGAGGATCTCGCGCTGCTCGACGAGGTGGCGGGGCTTGTCGAATGGCCGGTTGTGTTGCTGGGAACCATTGATGACGCCTTCATGGATGTCCCCGATGAAGTGTTGATTACCTCGATGCGATCTCATCAGAAGTATTTCTCGCTTCTGAATGCGGATGGCTCCCTGGCGCCTAGCTTCGGTGTCGTTGCGAATATTGAGGTCGATGATGGAGGTTCTGCCATCGTTGCTGGGAACGAGCGCGTGTTGCGAGCGCGCCTGGCGGACGCCAAGTTCTTCTGGGATCAGGATCGCAAAGAGACGCTCGCGAGCAAGGCACTGTCGCTCAAAGGCATGGTCTTTCATGCCAAGCTCGGCTCGCTCGACGAGAAGGTCGATAGAGTGCAGGCACTTGCCGCTGAGATCGCGACCCATGTGCCGGGCGCTGATCGAGAACAGGTGCGTTCGGCCGCGCGCCTCGCCAAGGCTGATTTGGTTACGGACATGGTTGGTGAGTTTCCCGAACTACAGGGGATAATGGGGCGCTATTACGCCCACTATGACGGTGAAAGCGACGCCGTGGCTGAAGCCATCGCTGAACATTACGCACCCCAGGGCCCGAATGACCGCTGCCCTTCGGCCCCGGTTTCAGTTTGCGTCGCACTCGCGGACAAAATCGACACACTTGTTGGCTTCTGGTCAATCAACGAAAAACCGACAGGGTCCCGCGATCCTTATGCGCTGCGCCGCGCGACTCTGGGCGTGATCAGACTGATTAATGAGAATGACATTCGACTGCCGCTTCTCGGTGTGTTCGGGCAGGCTGCAAAGCTTCACGGCGACAGCGGGCAGGCTTTTGACGGCGCGGACCTGCTTTCTTTCTTTGCAGACCGGCTTAAGGTCCATTTGCGCGAACGCGGCGTTCGTCACGATTTGATCGCTGCTGTTTTTGGACTCGCGGGTGAGGATGATTTCGTGCGATTGCTCGCGCGTGTCGGGGCATTGAGCGATTTTGTGACAAGCGATGACGGAGCTAATTTGCTCACCGCGTATCGCCGTGCTGCCAAGATCGTCGAAATTGAAGAAAAGAAGGATGGCGTGACATTCAACGATAAGGCCGATCGCGCTGCGCTCGTAGAAGACGGCGAAAGGGCGGTCGCGATTGCGCTTGACAAAACAGCAACGCAAGCGGTGTCGGCCGTGAAAGCCGAGGACTATGTTGGCGCGATGGCTGCTCTTGCTGGTCTGCGGGCGCCTGTCGACACGTTCTTTGACGCGGTGACGGTAAACTCTGACGATGCGGCACTACGTGTTAATAGATTGAAACTCCTATCAGAAATTCGTGAGACGATGAATGGGGTCGCGGATTTCAGTCAGATCGAGGGATAGCTCCGACATGACGAAGTGGGTTTACGTATTCGGCGGTGATGCGTCAGAAGGCAATGCAGGGATGCATGAGCTGCTGGGGGGTAAGGGCGCCAACCTGTCGGAGATGTCGAGCATTGCCCTGCCGGTGCCGCCCGGTTTTACGATCACGACGGAAGTCTGCACCCACTTCTACGAGCATGGTCGTACGTATCCGGAGGAACTGGCCGCGTCGGTGGAAGCGGGAGTTGCGCATATCGAGGCGGCGGTCGGCGCCAGGTTTGGCGACCGGTCAAACCCGCTGTTGGTCTCCGTGCGCTCCGGTGCGCGGGTCTCGATGCCTGGCATGATGGACACGGTGTTGAACCTCGGCCTCAATGACGAAAGCGTGGAGGGGCTGGCTGTGGCGAGCGGCGATGCGCGCTTTGCGTACGACAGCTACCGCCGCTTCATCCAGATGTACGGCGATGTCGTGCTGGATGTGGAGCATGCCGAGTTCGAGGACCTGTTGGAGGCGCATAAGGATGTGAAGGGCGTTTCCCTCGACACCGAACTCGACGCCGACGACCTGAAGGCGCTGGTGGATGAGTACAAGGGGCTGGTGGAAGAGGCGCTCGGTGAACCCTTCCCGCAGGACCCAAAAGATCAGCTGTGGGGCGCGGTGAGTGCGGTCTTCGGCAGCTGGCAGACGGCACGCGCTGTGACCTACCGGCGGTTGCACGACATCCCGGAAGATTGGGGCACGGCAGTGAACGTTCAGGCGATGGTGTTCGGCAACATGGGGGACGACTGCGCCACAGGCGTGGCCTTCACGCGCGATCCGTCGACCGGTGAGAACACGTTCTACGGCGAGTATCTGGTGAACGCTCAGGGCGAGGACGTGGTCGCGGGCATCCGCACGCCGCAACAGCTTACGGTCGCCGGCAAGGAAGCCCAGGGCTCGCGCTTGCTTTCGATGGAAGAGACGATGCCGGAGGTGTTCGGCCAGCTCGACGATATCCGAGAGAAGCTTGAGCAACACTACAAGGATATGCAGGACATCGAGTTCACGGTCCAGAAGGGTCGGCTTTACATGTTGCAGACGCGGTCGGGCAAGCGGACGACGGCGGCGGCCATCCGGATTGCCGTGGAGATGGAGAAAGAGGGGCTGATTGACAAAGCGCAGGCAGTATGCCGGGTCGAGCCGTCGGCCCTTGATCAGCTGCTGCACCCACGCCTCGACCCGGACGCGGCGCGCGACGTGATCACACGGGGCCTGCCGGCGTCGCCTGGAGCGGCGTCAGGCCGGGTGTACTTCAGCGCGGACGAGGCCGAAGCTGCCGCTTCGCAGGGCAAGAAAGCTATTCTGGTCCGGGTCGAGACCAGCCCTGAGGACATCCACGGCATGCACGCAGCAGAGGGTATTTTGACGGCACGGGGCGGCATGACCAGCCACGCCGCAGTGGTGGCGCGCGGCATGGGCCGGCCCTGCGTTGTGGGTGCGGGTGAGATGCTGATCGATTATGCGGGAAAGACTATGTCTGTTGGCAACGCGACGATTGCGGCGGGAGAGATAGTCACGATTGATGGGGCCGCGGGTGAAGTAATTCGGGGAGAGGTCGAAACGATACAGCCGGAACTGTCGGGAGATTTCACGACCCTGATGGCCTGGGCCGATGACATTCGGACGCTAGGCGTGCACACTAATGCAGATACGCCGGAAGATGCGCGGACGGCGCGGGAGTTCGGTGCCGAGGGGATCGGCCTCTGCCGCACTGAGCACATGTTCTTCGAGACGGAACGCATCGTCGCGATGCGGGAGATGATCCTGTCGGAAGACGAAACGGGCCGTCGCGCCGCACTTGCCAAGCTCTTGCCGATGCAGCGTGCCGATTTCGTAGGCCTGTTCCGCATCATGAGGGGGCTGCCGGTGACAATTCGGCTGCTCGATCCACCGCTCAACGAGTTCCTGCCGACGGGTGACGCTGAAATGGCGGATGTGGCGAAGTCGGCGGGTGTTGCCTCAGAGCGTGTGAAGGCGCGGGTGGCGCAGCTGCACGAGCTGAACCCGATGCTGGGGCATCGTGGATGCCGATTGGCGATCAGTTATCCCGAGATCTGTGAAATGCAGGCGCGGGCAATGTTCGAGGCGGCGTTGATCGCTGCGGAAGATACTGGTGAATCAGTGAAGCTCGAGGTGATGGTGCCGCTGATCGCGACCAAGACCGAGCTCGACATCCTGAAAGGTGTGATCGACCGGGTCGCAGGTGAGGTCGCGCAAGAGAAAGGCAAACGCCCAGAGTATATCGTTGGTACGATGATCGAATTGCCGCGGGCGGCATTGCGCGCCGGTGAGATCGCGGAAGCGGCGGAGTTCTTCAGCTTTGGCACCAATGATCTGACACAGACCGTCTATGGCCTCAGCCGGGATGATGCGGCGAGCTTCATTCCGACCTATGAGCGGGCCGGCATCCTGCCGCGCGATCCGTTTGCGTCGATTGACGTTGACGGTGTCGGTGAGCTGATCTTGTTGGCAGCGGAGCGCGGGCGGACGACGCGCTCGGAGCTCAAGCTCGGCATCTGTGGCGAGCACGGCGGCGATCCCGCCTCGGTTGCCTTCTGCCATAAGGTAGGGCTCGACTACGTTTCCTGCTCGCCCTTCCGTGTGCCCATCGCCCGATTGGCGGCGGCGCAGGCGGCGGCGCGGGAAACAACAGATCAAGTCAAAGATTAGCAATTGGAGCGGACAAATTTTCCGCAAGTAACAATTAGACGACTGCTATGGATTCGCGGCGAAAACGTCAAATACGTCGCCGTCGGTGGCTGCGCCGTTGATCGCGGTTTGATGCCAGAGGGCATAGAACAGTAATACCCAAGACGCGATGCCAGCCCGCTTACGTCTGGTGGCAAAAAGTTTCTCGACACGATCCGGTCGGCAGAATTCAGCGATTGCAGGATGACGGGCGACCATCGGCCCTAACGTGCTTCCTTGTCTATGGATCCATTCGCCTACCGGTACCGTGAACCCGCGTTTGCGGTCGAATGGTCGTGCCGCAGGGAGCACTCGCTGCAGCCACTGGCGCAGGAGCCATTTGCCTGCGCCCTTTTGAATTTTCAATTCGTCCGGCAACCCGAATGCAAGATCCGCAACTTCGCGATCCAAAAAGGGTGTCCGACCTTCGAGGCTATGTGACATCAGACATCGATCCAGCTTCGTCAGCAGATCGTTCGGTAGCCAATCGGCGCAGTCTGCCGCTTGTGCAATCTGCAGCGCGCTCCGCCCTGGGAGAGTGGCGTTTGTTTGCGCCGCTTCGAACCCATCGCGCCAAGCCACCGGGTCTTCGCGCAATACGTTCAGGCCGTCGAAGATTCCGCGTGCCCGTAGTGTGCGCCCGCCGCACCACCAAGGACGCAACTGGCGGCGGTAGCGGCCATAACCGGCGAAAAGTTCGTCGCCGCCTTCGCCACTTAAGACAACTGTTAATTCGTGTGCGGCCTCGCGGGCTAGTTTCCACGTAGGCAGAATTGCGTAGTCGGCCGCCGGGTCGTCGACGCTAGCAGCGACCTTAGGCAGTAGCTGCCAAAAGTCCTGTTCATCGAACGTGATTTCGTGGTGCTCCGCCCCGACGGAACAAGCCAGTGCTTTCGCGTGGGCGCGTTCGTCATGCACTCCGGTATTGCCGAAACCAACGGTGAATGCGCGAACCGGTCGCTCATTGAGACGGGCCATCAATGCGAGGACGGCGGAAGAGTCGATTCCGCCAGAAAGAAACAAGCCATACGGAACGTCCGAGCGCTGATGTATACGGACGGATTCTTCCAAGGTGCGATCTAGCGTATCGATGGCATCGTCGAGAGACGCATGTCGCGGGGTCTCTACGTCGGGTTCCGGCAGCATCGCAAGGCGCCGTCGGTCAACGATACGGCCGCCCCGCACGACGAGGGTCTCGCCCGGCATGACCCGTTGAATGGAACTGTATATCGTCTGTCTGCCGCATGTGTACTGCAGCTGCAGCAATTCGTTCCGTTGTGTGGCGTTGACGCTGCGTGGCGCTAGACCGGCCGCCAGCAGGGCCCTTGGCTCGGAAGCAAAGGCAAACTGCTCGGCGGATTCACAATAGTATAGGGGCTTAATTCCAAATGGGTCTCGGGATAATACGAGCCGATCCTTCGCGGCATCGTAAATCGCGATCGCATACATGCCTCGGAGCTTTTTGGCAAAGTCGAACCCGTATTTCCGGTAGAGGTGCAATGGGGGTTCGCAATCCGATTGGCTCGTGAAGCGAACATCCGTGAGCTCCTGGCGAAGTTCGATATAGTTGTATATCTCGGCATTCGCGACCAAGGCAGCGCCGCCCGGTTCATGCATCGGCTGGTCGCCGGTCGAGAGATCGATGATTGCCAGGCGATTCTGGGCGAGTCCCACGCCCTGTGAGATATGCATGCCTTCGCCGTTGGGGCCACGATGCCTGAGAACCGATAGCATTTTAATGAGGGTCGCACGAGAAGGAGGTCCGCCGTCCCGGGTCATCAATCCTGCAATTCCGCACATTAGCGAGCGACCTCTTCGAAAAAGGCCTGATACTGGTGGATTACGATATCCTCGGTAAAGCAAGCTTCGTACGCGCGCAGCCCAGCACCGGCGAGGTCGGCGGCGCGTTCTGGCGCTTCCAAAAGGTCATTTACCGCTCGTGCGAGGGCTTTTGCGTCATCAATCGGAACCAGGAGGCCTGTCTCGCCATGGCGAATGAGATTGCGGGGGCCATCAGAATCGGCTGCAACGACCGGCGTGCCATGAGCCCAAGCTTCAATGACGACATTTCCGAGCGGTTCGTGCCGCGATGGGCA
The DNA here is from genome assembly GCA_964012455.1 of uncultured Alphaproteobacteria bacterium. Lineage (GTDB taxonomy): Bacteria > Pseudomonadota > Alphaproteobacteria > UBA8366 > UBA8366 > UBA6544. The sequence continues at coordinate 3,455 of CAXGSZ010000027.1, read as the reverse complement.
GACCAGAAGGTCGGCGGCGGCAAGCAATGCGGCTGCATTGGTCCGCCAGCCGAGAAACCGTATGCGTCCATGGACGCCGGCTGTCTCCGCGGCTTTTCGAAGCTCGGCTTCACGAGGGCCATCACCCGCGATCCAAAGATAGGCACCCGGAAGATTGGACATGGCCTCGATTAGCACATCGTAGGCTTTGTTCTCGTGGAGGCGACCGAGAGCTAGGAGGAGTGGTGCATCCGGTGGCGTGTCCATGGTGGCTCGGTCGACGGGGGCGGCGCGGGCGCTTTCTACGAAATTCGGAATATACCAGGCGCGCTCCGCCGGCCAACCTTCCGCGACGACATAGTTCCGAATTGCCTCCGTATTGCCGATCAAATGGTCGCAGCGGCGATAGTATTTGAGGTCGTAGTAACCGCCGAGGCGGGCCGCCAGAATATGCTGCCCAGAGGGAGCGAAGCGCGTTGCACGGCTCATCCATGCGAGAACGATGTCCGGTTTGAAGCTGTCGACCGCACGGCGGACAACCCGGCCGGTCGCGAAATCGAAGGGGCCGCCAAAGCGCGCGGCAAATGTTTCGACCCCTGCTGTGCGCAAGATGGTCTCGCGGGCGTCATGATGGCGTAGGACCACCTCTTGGCTCACACCCGCGCGCGAAAGCGCAGGTACCAGACGCATGAAGAATTCTTCAGCACCGCCGACGACGGCCCCCGCCATAACCTGGAGAACTTTCGTCACCGGTCCTCCAAATGTGCCTTCAGGTAAGACATGATAGGATACAGTCCTGCGAACAGGGCGATGAGGAAACCGTATTTTCCCTCGCGGTAGCCCTTTCGACCGACATAGCACTTATAAAACCGCGAAAAGATACGCCGGATGTTGTGGGCGAAACTGCCTAGGTCGCCACTTTCTCTGAGATCGTGCGCCCGCACGGTCGTGTACCGGTCGAGACGCATGATCATGTCCGTAATGTTGCGATCGATGTAGTGCACAATGCGTTGCGTCAGTCGCCCCTCGGGTCCCGTCAATTCAAGGCCCGGGTGGATGCGCTCCAAACCCCAGCGCTTGCAGCCTCGGCGTGATAACCGTGGCGCTGCGCTTACACCCCAGGCCGCTCCCCAACCGTATCGGACCAACGTGTCACCGACATAGTTGTCAAATGGGATGAGATAGTAATTGTACTTCTCGCTTTTCAGGGCTTCTCGGATTTCGTCGGCGAGTTCCGGGGGCACGCGTTCGTCGGCATCGACTTCTAGGATCCAGTCGCCGTCACAGTAATCCAAGCCCGTATTGCGGCGGTCGCCCTCGATGTCCCAGTTACCTTCTACAATCCGATCGGCGAAGAGGGCGGCAATGGTGTCGCTATCGTCCGTGCACTTGTCGAGAACAACGACCAGCTCGTCGGCAAAACTCAGACGTTCCAGACACTTAGCGAGCTGTTCACCCTCGTTGTGGGCGACCACGAGGGCCGATAGTTTCGGGCCTTGCGAGTCGTTCATTCCGCGCTTTTCCTCATCTTTTCCGCGAGCGACGTGCAGGCTGCCATCACCTCGTCGACACTTAATCCGTCCATCAATGTTCCGGTTGTACGATGATCGTAACCCGGTGCGCCAACCAATTCGTCATAACTTTCCGGTGTGTGGACAAAGTCGCAGTTTTCACCCCACGGCGCATAGTGCTCGGTTCTGCTGGGACCAAAGAGGCCAAGTGTGGGAATGCCGACTGCTGCCGCCATGTGCATCAATCCGGAGTCATTGCCAACGAAAAAGGCGCACCGTCGGAGATAGCCGGCCACGGCCGCGAGGTCTCCGACACCGACAAGATCGAGCACCCGTTCCTCGGAAATGGCTGTCAGAACCGGATCGGCCTGGTTCCGCTCGCTGGCGGCGGCGAATACGGCGATCCGGCCGCCTGGGAACGGACCGTCGTCGGCGACGAGGCGTTGTGCGAGAGCTGCGAAGCGATCACCGCGCCACTGCTTGCCGACCCAATTTGCCGCGGGACCTATGGCCACGATCGGGCCATTCCCTGCTAACTCCGCGCCAACATCGTCTGGCCAAAGCACAGGAGGCATTGAATTGCCGCGACCTGGTATGGTCGTCGCGAGGAGTTCTACCCGATGCATCTCGCGTCGGGGTTTGGGAATGACGTAGCGCTTCCCTGCAAACAACAGATATGCGAGTGCGGAGCGCCGGAGATCTATGACAATGTCCCAGCGCGTTGTAATGCAGAGGGACCAAAGCCTGAGCCAATGAAAGCCCAAAGGCATTTTCTCCAAGATGATAAGGCGTTCTAGACAAGGGGCATTGCGGAACAACGCTGCTGCTGCCGGGCCTGCCGCGATCGTGATTCGGGCTTCCGGATATGTGTTGGCAAAGTGTGCCAACAGTCCGCTTGACAGCACAGCGTCGCCGACTCGGTTTGCCGTTACGAATAGTATGCGCATCTTCGGATTTCTTTCCGACCGGATTATGTCCGCGTTCCCTTTACTGAGCTTGGCGGGCTTGCGCGTGGGCCTCTCACGTACCAAATTTGCGGCAATTTCAGATGGGATGCAACATGACCGAAAATAGATATGTGAAGCTTTCCGAGCGCGGTTTGATTACTGTTGGCGGACCCGACCGCAAGGAGTTCCTGCAAGGTCTGATTTCCAACGACATTGAACAGGTCAGTCCGCAACGCGCTATATGGGCCGCGCTTCTGACCGCCCAAGGCAAGTATCTGCACGACTTCTTTATCGTTGAAATCGATGATGTCTTTTATCTGGATTGTGAAGCGGAACGCCTGATGGACCTCGGCCAGCGATTAAGTCACTTTAAACTTCGGGCTGAAGTTGATCTTGGTATCGCTAATGAATTTGGCGTGTGGGCTTGCTATGGACCCGAAGCACTCGCCCGCGCGGATCTAGAATCCGAGCCCGGTATTGCCAGATCACTTGCCGATGGGACGGTGTATTGTGATCCGCGAATATCTGATATCGGTGCTCGTGCGGCACTGTCTGTGAAATCAGCGGCGGCGTATTGGCAGAAGCTTGGCATCAAACCTGGATCCTCGGCCGGCTACGACAGGCTGCGAATTTCGCTTGGCTTGCCCGATGGCAGCCGCGACATGGTGGTCGAAAAGGCAATCCTATTGGAAAATAATTTCGATCGGTTGCATGGCGTTGATTGGAACAAAGGATGTTATGTTGGACAGGAATTGACCGCCCGTACGAAGTATCGAGGTTTGATCAAGAAGCGATTGGTGCCTGTTGAAATTTCGGGTGACACACCGGAAATCGGTACTCAGGTGACGTCGGACGGCCGTGATGCCGGTGAAGTTCGTTCGATGGCGGGCGGTTTGGCGCTTGCCCTGATTCGCCTAGATAAGCTCGATTTGTCCGTCGAGAAAGGCGTCCCATTAGTCGCAGGGAACGCCACGCTTACGCCGCGCTTGCCGGAGTGGTAATTGATCTGAATGGCCCG
>CAXGSZ010000026.1:0-12127 GCA_964012455.1 uncultured Alphaproteobacteria bacterium | reverse complement strand
AAGAGGTCCGAGGGCGCGGATACCTGTCCGCGATTGCCCGTGGGTACGCGGCCGCGGCCCGTCACGTCTTCCTCGGACATGATCGAATTCGTCGTCATCAGTGCGGTTGCCAGGAGGGCGCCCTGGACTTCCTGGCCTTCGCCGGTCGCATTGCGGTGCATGATCGCCGCCATGGTACCGAAGGCGCAGAGCCCCGCCGTGCCGTAGTCGACATAGGGGGCAAAGGACTTGGCCGGCTCTCCAGGAGAGCCGCTCATGATCATGTTACCGCTCATCGCCTGGGCAACGGAGTCAAAGCCAACCTTCTTGGCATACGGCCCGACAGTTCCGAACGCCGTGTTGGTGACAAGGATGATGTCCGGCTTGATCGCTTTCAGGCTCTCGTAGTCGAGTCCCAACTGCTCGAGTGCACGCGGCGGCATATTGGCGATCACGACGTCGGCGGTGGCGATCAGTTTCTCCTGAATTTCCCGGCCCTCTGGCTTGGTCGGGTTGAGGGTGACACCCTTCTTGTTACGATTGCACTGGAGGAACATGCTGCCGGAACCCGGCTCATCGCCGATCTCGTAGTTGAAGCGGTCCTCGCCGCCGTCGACTTTCTCGATCCGGATGACTTCGGCGCCAAGATCGCCGAGCAATGCCGCACACCACGGACCCGCGATATAGCGGCCAAAATCCAAAACCCGAATCCCGTCCAATACGCCAGGCATCCAATCTATCTCCCCCAGAGTTCTTGCGACTTCTTGTGATTTACCTCGGTGTTCGCGAAAGGGAAGCGTCACGACCGTGCCCTTCGTGGATATCGATCGGGCCCGGTTCTTCGCCGGAATAATGGCGCCGACACAACTCTGCAAAATCGAATTCGAGAGCGCGGACGCTGCGCGGGGTATCGAACGGCGGTGCTGTGTCGCGCCCTGCAACCAGCTGGTCGCGCAATGCGCTTCGGGCATCGGTGTCGCGCAAAAGGCGTGTCGCCAGCGCGATAAATTTGGTCCAGTTGTCTGTCACGAGCTCCGGCAAGCTGGCGGCATACAGCGCGCTTGCTGAAACCCGTGAGGCAAAATTTCGGCCTATCCGCGTCATCACTGGGTCGCTGCAAGAGCATGTTCCGGCGCGTTCTCTGCCGCGGAGCGAAATGCATCGATGACGTCTTGAAACTCGGCGCGCCGGCGCTCTAAGCAGCTGCCTATCGTCTGCACCGTCTTCACGTGCGTTTTGCCGACCGCCTAAAGCGTTATGTTGATCTTTGAGACGGTGGAGCGCGGATCCAAGATTGCAGAGAGTATCGGCTTAGGCGGCGTCAAGCGCGATGGCCCAGCGGAACGCGACGGCCGCATCTTCTAACCTGTTGAGATTGAACAGGGAGACTTCGCGCGTGCAATCACCCCGGGCATAGTCGGGCCATTGCTGTACCGCCCGCTCCGTGACGCGTTCAGCTTTTGAGAATTCGTCCGTGCGCTGTAGCGTTATTGCCCGCGCAAACAGGGAAGCGGGATTAGATTCCGTTGCCCTCACAGGTTCTGTGGACGACCCTTGGCCCAACGTCACAATCGCGCGCCACAAATAGCAGCAATGGCGGCCTAGGCCGCCATTACGCTGGTAACTCTTATTGAAATCGGGTGCCGTCAGGCTGCCAGGCTGCTATCCCGCCAGGCCGATGTGCTCTTGCAAGATTGGCAGACACGCTCCCCGAAGTGACTCGATGTAAATTTCGTGCCGCACATCAAGCATTTGCGCTCTTTTTTCTCGTGCTTGCGATCCGAAGTCGGTTTCTTGTAGTTGGATGACTGAGATGCCATTTCTTCTCTTCACCTTAGCTCAAAAAGAGCGGGGACCTTAAAGCAACTGGATTTTGATCGCAACAAAAATCCATCAAGAAAGTCATAATTATCGTCGTTAAATTATTTTTTACCGCACGCATAACCAGATGTAATCCAACGAATTTCCGGAGGTTGACTGTTGGCGAGAATGCCGCCGCTCAATTAAGACGCCGCGCCAGCGCGTCGATGATTTCCCGGGTCATCGATTCCATCGTATAGGCAGGCGCCCAATCGGGATAGTGTGTCTGGAAGAGCCGGAGGTCGCTAATATACCAGACATGGTCGCCGGTACGGTTGTCGTCGCTGAGCGACCATGTCATGGGCCGCCCGATAATTTTCTCGCACAGGCTAATGGCTTCTAGGACTGAACAATTAGCGTATGTTCCGCCTCCCATATTGTAAATTTCTCCTTCGCGAGGCGCTTCGAAAACCGCCCAGAACGCCCTTGCGAGATCATCGCTATGAAGGTTGTCTCGTACCTGCTTTCCCTTGTACCCGAAGACCGTATAGGGCATGCCGGTAACGGCGCAACGGGCTAGGTAGGCGAGAAATCCGTGCAGTTGCGCCCCGGAATGAGCCGGCCCCGTAAGGCAGCCGCCGCGGAAACACGCGGTCTTGAAACCGAAGTTACGGCCATATTCCTGCACCAGGAGGTCACCGGCAGCTTTCGAGACGCCGAACAGGCTGTGCACCGAGGTGTCGATCGACATGGATTCGTCGATCCCGTGTCCGGCGAATGGATGTGTCGGGACGACCGACCAACGGGTTTCTTCTTCGACCAGCGGGAGCTCGTTCGGTGCGTCGCCGTATACCTTGTTGGTGCTCATGTTAAGGAAGACGGCATCCGGGCAATGGGCTCGGAATGCCTCCAAAAGAATCAATGTCCCATTGGCGTTAATGGTGAAGTCGGTGAACGGGTCCTGCGCCGCCCAGTCGTGTGATGGTTGCGCGGCGGTATGCAGGATAACCTCAATGTCACGACCGAAACGGCCGAAGAGCTGGTAGATCGCCTCCTTGTCGCGGATATCGATACTTTCGTGCTGGTACCCGGGGACGGTTTTAAGCAAGAGGTCTCGATTCCAGGCGGTGCTGGCCTCGTCGCCGAAGAAAGCTTTTCGCATGTCATTGTCAACGCCAATCACATCGAGGCCCTTCTCGGCGAACAGGCGCACGGCTGCTGCGCCAACTAATCCGGCCGAGCCCGTTACGATGGCGATGCTCACGCCGTACCCCCGAGAATCGGCTCGAGCTGTGTTCGCTCGTCGATGAGCCAGCGATGGATATCTTCCAACGTTTCCTCCACACCTCGTTTTGGCCGCCAGCCGGTCGCGGTTTCGATCTGTGCCGTGTCCGTCACGAAATAGGCGACATCATTCGGCCTCGTCTCTGGAATTGCGGTAATTTCCAAATTACGCCCGCTTAGGCGTCGGCAATGCGCCGTAAGCTCAAGGAGCGAAACGCTAACCGCCCGCCCTCCGCCGATATTATAGACGGAGCCGTCCATCTGGCCGATGCCGTCAGCCAATGGCGCAATCAGATCGTAGAGATCGGCGACGTGCAGCAGGTCACGGACCTGTCTGCCTTCCCCTCCATGGCCGATATAGGTGAGCGCCCCGCCATAGACATGCCGTGCTAGCCAGAGTGTGATCACGCCCTGATCGACCTTGCCCATTTGCCAGGGGCCGGTGAGGACGCCGCAGCGCAGGACAGTGGCACGAAGATCGTAAGCGGAACGATACTCGTCGATGAATTGCTCGACGGCGAGTTTCGTCGCTCCGTAAAGAGAACGTGGTCCCGCCGTGCTAAATCCTTCGGCAATGCCGCGTTCGGACCAACCGGTCCCGGTCGCCCCGGGTTCGATCTCGAAGCGTTCACCGGCGCTGATGAGCGGCAGGTCTATTAGGGCTGGAATAGAGTAGACACGGCTCGACGATAGGAAGACAAACTCTCCGCCGGTACGGCGCAAGTGTTCCATGCAGTTCAAGGCGCCATTCAAGTTGGTGTCCAGGACGTAGGACGGATCGCCGTTGCGACCGGCCAGCACACTCGGTTCCGCCGAACATTCAATCAAAAGGTCAACCGACCCCAGCGCGGCGATATCGGAGGCGACCCGGACGTCGCCATGGACGAAGTCGACACCGGCGGATTTGAGGTGGCCGATTGTCAACTCGCTGCCGCGGCGTTTCAAATTGTCGAACGCGATAACGGCGCAATCCGGCCGATCTCGTGCCATCATGCAGGCGAGGTTGGAGCCGACGAAGCCGGCGCCTCCGGTAATGGCGATGCGTTTCGTCATTCCCCTATCGGATATCATGCCGGCGGTGTTTGGCACAATACTTAGAGCGCATCACAAATTTGATGCTATATATTGAGGTCAACGACGGCTTTGGCGAGTGGAAACGGCGATGCAGAAAATCGGTAGGAAGACCCGCTCTTTGGTGACAGGTGGCGCGGGCTTCATCGGGTCTCACTTGTGTGAGCGGTTGATCGAGCGCGGAAACGAGGTTGTTTGCGTCGACAACTACTTTACCGGCGCCAAGGCTAACATCGCCCATTTGCTCGACAATTCATATTTCGAGCTGATCCGGCATGACGTCACCTTTCCGCTTTATATAGAAGTTGACGAAATCTACAATCTCGCCTGTCCGGCTTCCCCAGTGCACTATCAGCGGGATCCAGTGCAGACCACGAAGACCAGCGTTCACGGCGCGATCAATATTCTCGGTCTTGCCAAACGCCTGAAGGTCCGCGTCCTGCAGGCTTCGACCAGTGAGGTCTACGGCGATCCGGAGGTGCACCCGCAGACCGAGGATTACCAAGGCAACGTCAATCCGGTCGGCCCGCGCGCGTGCTACGACGAAGGCAAACGCTGCGCGGAAACGCTTTTCTTCGACTACCACCGCCAGCATGGCCTGCCGATCAAGGTCGCCCGAATCTTCAACACCTACGGTCCGCGAATGATGCCCGACGACGGTCGCGTTGTTTCAAACTTCATCGTGCAGGCGTTGCACGGCGAGGACATAACGATTTACGGGGATGGCAGCCAAACGCGCTCATTCTGCTATATCGACGACATGGTAGCGGGGCTGATCCGGCTCATGGAGAGCTCCGGCGATGAAACGGGCCCGGTCAATCTAGGCAATCCCGTCGAAACGCCGATTCGCGATCTGGCCGGGCAGATTACGGCATTGGTCGGCGGTGGGGCGTCGGTGGTTCATCGGCCGCTGCCCGCCGACGATCCGCTTCAGCGGTGTCCCGATATCACCCGCGCCCGCAATTTGCTGGAATGGGAGCCGACCGTAGCACTCGGCGATGGCTTGGCGGAAACGGTCGCCTATTTCCGGAATGTGCTTTAGCCTTCGAGGGTCGACTTAGCCCAGAGGCCGCGCTTCGAACCCTTTGCGTCTTCCTCGTCCACGACGTACCGACTGGTCTGTTTGCGAAGGGACTTGGCCCAACCGGTGCGCACCATGCCTTCGTTGATGTTCCGCTCTCCGCTGTAACAGGTTGCGTAAATGTTGCCGCTCTTTGCTTTCAGTTCTATGTAGCAGGACAGGTGCCAGCCGTCCGCCAGCTGGATCAATTGCGACCATGCGACAACGCCGCATTTCATTTTGGCTGATTCGATCTGACAGGTGTCGTCGACCTTCGGCGCGCGCATGCCAAACAGCCGAATAATGCGTTTTCCAATCAGAATTTCACTGCCGCATTGAACCGATGCGTAACCGCGCACATCTTCCGCGGTGAGTCTTTCCGAAGGCCAAAACTTTATGACGCGCTAGCCGCCGGCAGTGCTGGAGAGATCTTTCCGGTGTCACATTCCACGGCTCCGTCGCAACAGGGCGCAATATTGGTCTTGCAATGGTCACACTGCGCATGTCCGTGAACGTAGTCCATTCGTGTCGGCGCGCCGCACCAGGGACAGAAGACGTGCGATGGTTCACTCATGCCAGCAAATCTAGCACATTTTCACGCCCATGTGTTAGTCGACAAGCGACCCGACCCGTTCGATCGCGCGCGGTGTATCAATCTGATACTTTTCGCAATAATACCCGAGCAATCGGCCGACTTCCGCCACACCCATTGAATCCATAGTCGCACAAGGTGCCTTGCCGAACCGCAAAGCCAGGCCAGCTCCCATGTCGATTTCAGTTGGGCTCGCGACAGTCTCGTCGAGTTCTTGGAGCACTGGCAAGAAGATTGCTCCCCATAACCGGTCGAGAATCTTTTGGTCGCCCGAGGTATCCGGCTCTCCGGGTGCGCCGATGTCCCACTTGCTGTTCTCTGCACCCATTTCCTTGACCTTCTCCGCCGGTTCGTAGAAGGGCCCGTGCGGTTCCAGGTTCTCGGCCGCGTGGGCCATCGTCTGCATACCGACAAGATTCATGACCGTGAACGGTCCGGCGGCAATGCCCATGGCGTCCTGTGCAACGCGGTCAATATCGGCCGTGGTGCCCAGCCCTTCTCCATGAATGCGGACGGCTTCGTTCGAATACGGAACGAAGAAACGGTTCAACGCGAAACCGTAACTGTCGCGGCACAGGATCGGTTTCTTCGACGTTGCGCCGCAGAACGCTAGGGCGGAATCGATAACGTCCTGCCGCGTCGCGTCGCCACGCACCACCTCGACGATTGGGTTTATCGCCGCGGGGTTGAAATAGTGCAGACCGAGAAAGCGGCCGGGATCGTCAACGGCTTCTGCAAGCCCGTTCACAGTCAAGCAGCTGGTATTGGTTGCAACAATCATGTTCCCCTGCAGGACCGGGTTTAGACGGCCATAGAGTTCGGCTTTGAGGTCGAAGCGCTCGAAAACTGCCTCGATGATCAGATCGGCGTCGCCGGCAAGCGCGATATCCTCGCCACCTGAAATACGCGCCTTAGCTGCTGCCGCGTCTTCTTCGCTCATCCTGCCCTTTTCGGCGTTGCGGTCGTAGGAACCGCCAATCCTTTCCAAGGCGCGTGCGACCGCGTCCTCGGAGACGTCGATCATGCGGACGTCCACACCGTGTTGGGCGATATTCGTAGCGATTCCGGACCCCATCGTGCCCGCTCCGATAATAGCGACGGTCTTGAAGCTCATGGCCAAATTATCCTGCTCGAAAATCAGGGAGCGGATGCTATCCGCTCATGCTTGACGGGCCAAGTCCCGATCGGTGCCACGCCGCCTCCGGGCGATCACGAATTTTTCCAGTTCATATTTTCCGTCTAACTCTATAAGAACATAAACAGTGATCTGTTGCAGGCACGTTGCGCGCGGCAGACGCGGCAATCGGGCTCGATATCCGGGAAGGATCTGGAAAAGAAAGATAAATCGAACGAAGCAAATTTTGGCCGTCTTCGCCATCAGAATTTTGGCGTTGACCGCTACAGCGCACGCCGCTGGATCAAGCGACGCGCCCGTAGCGAAGGACCTCGCAGAAATGGTCCAGGTCCGCGACATGATCAAAGTTGAACATTACAAACAGGCAATACCGCTGCTGAACAAGGTCATCGCACAGCGACCGAAGAATGCCGATGCGCTGAATATTCTGGCATACAGACACCGCAAGACCGATGACGTTCAGGCATCCCAGGCGAACTACAAGAAAGCACTTGCGATTGACCCGTCACACAAGGACGCGCCTGAATACAACAGTGAGCTTTATTCGCGTATGGTCGGCCTCGCCAATGCCGAAGGGCATCTGTAGCGCCTCGACAGCATTTGTTTCTAGGTACGCGAGCAGTTTAATGAATTGAAAGCGGCAATTGCGGGTTATAAGCAGAAAAGGGCCAGCGTAGGCCATCTGAAATCTTGAAATAAGCGAACATTTGATTAAAACGACACGTCTAGTGGTGGCCGGGGGCGGGTTCCGTTCGTCATGGCTTTGTTTCTAATGGGGGGATCATGATCGAGATCGATCATTTAACCAAGCGATTCGGGTTGATTATGGCCGTCGACGATATCAGTTTCGACGTCGCTCGGGGCGAGGTTGTGGGTTTTCTGGGCCCCAACGGCGCCGGCAAATCGACGACCATGAAGATGGCCACCGGTTTCTTGCGGCCGACGGCAGGTACCGCGCGCATCTGCGAGTTTGATGTCCTGGAGGATCCACTAGAGGTCAAACAACGTATTGGCTATTTGCCGGAAGGCGCACCGATGTGGCCGGACATGACTTCTGCGGCATTTCTCAAGTTTATCGCGCGCGTGCGGGGGTTCGACGGCGCGGAGGCGGATGACCGCATCCGAACGGCGATCGAGAAGACTCAGCTTGCGGGTGTACTGGAGCAGCCGATTGATACGCTGTCAAAGGGGTACAAGCGACGGGTCGGTCTCGCGCAAGCCCTGCTGCACGATCCTGAAGTGCTGATATTGGACGAGCCGACGGATGGGCTTGACCCGAATCAAAAGCATGAAGTCCGCGAACTCATCCGCGGTATGGCCGACGGTAAGGCGATCGTCATCTCGACACATATTTTGGAAGAAGTCGAAGCGGTTTGCAGCCGGGCTGTCATTATCGCCAACGGCCGCATAGTGGCCGACAGCACGCCGGAAGAACTGTTGAGCCGGGCGCCGGATCATAATTCAGTGACGATCCGGACATCCAATCCAGCAGCCATCAAGGCTGCGCTCGCGGGCGTTGACGGCGTCGCCGCAGTTCAGGATATCGAAGAGAACTGGCTTAGCGTACGACCGACAGCCGGAAGCGTTGTCGTCGATGCCGTCGGGGCGGCGTTGCGCGAAAAGGACGCGCCGATTGACGAACTGCATGTCGAACGCGGTCGTCTCGACGATGTCTTTCGGCAAATTACGGCGAAGGGTTAGGTCATGATGAATACGATGATTGTCTTTCGGCGCGAGATGGCAGGCTATTTCGCCACGCCACTCGCTTATGTCTTTATCGTTATTTTCCTGGCACTGTCCGGAGCTCTGACGTTTTTTGCTGGCGGCTTCTTTGAAAGCGATCAGGCAAGCCTCATTGCGTTTTTCAACTTCCATTCGTGGCTATACCTCATTCTAATCCCGGCAATCTCGATGCGTCTCTGGGCCGAAGAACGGAGGACCGGGACAATCGAATTGTTGATGACTTTGCCGGTCACTTTGGCCGAAGCCGTGCTCGGCAAGTTCCTGGCGGCATGGGCGTTCGCGGGTGTGGCGTTGGCGCTGACCTTTCCGATCTGGCTAACGGTCAACTATTTGGGCAAACCAGACAACGGCGTTATTATCGCAGCTTATTGCGGGAGTTTCCTGATGGCGGGCGGCTTCCTCGCCGTCGGGGCGTTTGTCTCCGCGCTGACCAAAAACCAGGTGATCGCATTCGTCGTGACGGCGGCGATCTGTTTCCTGTTTATCGCGTTTGGCACATCGGTCGTATTGAATGCGCTTACGGAATGGGCGCCGGGATGGTTGATTGATTTCGTGCGCTCGCTGAGTTTTACAGATCACTACTCGGCGATCGCGCGCGGTAAGCTCGATCTGCGCGACGTCTTCTATTTTGTCTCTGTGATCGTGTTGTTCTTGTTCCTCAATGGTGTGGCCGTCGAACGGTCCAAGGCCAGCAGCTAAGGGAGGGGCGGATGCTTTCTAGCTTGGTCAATAACCGTGGCGGCGTGTTCGCCGTCGCTGTTGGTGCAGTTCTTGCCTTCATCGTCCTCAATCTGGGAGTATCGGCGCTCACTGGTGTCAGGATTGATCTGACCCAGGACAAGTTATTCACCCTCTCGCAGGGGACACGCAATATCCTTAAATCCCTTAACCGGCCGGTGGAGCTCAATCTCTACTACTCGCGGGCGCTCGGCGACGCGGCGCCGCCTTTCGGCATTCACGTCACGCGGGTACGCGATATGCTGAAGGAATTTGTGGCCGCTTCAGCTGGGAATGTCACCATTGTCGAACGCGAGCCGGAACCGTTCTCGGAAATCGAGGACGATGCGGTTAAGGCAGGTCTCCAAGGAATTCCGTTGGATGAGAGTGGCGAGCGCGTTTATTTTGGTCTCATCGGTGAATCTGGCGACGCCAAGGGCGTTATCCCGATGTTCCAGATCGAGCGCGAGCGTTTCCTCGAATACGACCTCGCGCGGATGGTGGCCAAGCTGCAGGATCCGGATCCGGCGCGTGTCGGTGTGTGGACCAGCGCCCCAATGTTCGGCGACGCATCGGCACAGATGCGGGGCCTGCCGATGGAACCCTGGGCTGTTATCACACAGTTACGAGGAAATTTTGCTGTCCGTCAGCTTGTCCTGCCGGAGCAGTTGGGTGAGGACGTTGATCTCCTTTTGCTAGCGCATGCGGCGCAGCTCAATGACGAAGAGCTTTATGCCATCGACCAATATCTGATGCGTGGCGGCAAGGCGGTGATCTTTGTCGATCCCTTTAACGAGGGCGCAGCGAGCCGTCGGTTCACCATGGGCGCCGTTCCGGAATCGTCGAACCTGACGAAGCTCCTCGACGCTTGGGGCGTCGAGGTCAAGGAAGATAAGCTGGCCGCTGACATGAGTCTCGCCCGATTGGTCAATGCCGGCACAGACCAGCAACTTATCCCCGCGCCCTATGTCACCTGGCTGCAGATCGGTAAGGACAATATTTCGAATAGCGATCTCGTTACATCGAACCTGAACCGCTTGAACCTTGCGAGTTCTGGAACGATCCGTCTAAAGGACGGGGCGGCCCTCAAGGGCGAGAAACTGTTGTGGACGAGTGCGCAATCTCAGCTTGTCGACGTGAAAAACATCTCCGGTCAGCGGCCCAACATCCGGGGCATGGTGGAACATTTCGAGGCGAGCGGCGAGGAGCAAGTTCTTGCCATGCGACTGACGGGCACGGTGAAATCTGCTTTTCCGGGCGGGCCGCCGAAGCCTAAGACACCTGAGAAACCTGCAGGCGAGACGGCAAAATCGGATAAATCCGCGGATGCAGACAACACGAAGGCCAAGTCGGAAGATGCCGAAAAACCGGCAGCGGAAGTTGCGAAAGACGAGCCCAAGAGACAGCCGCATGTCGAAGAGTCCCAAGAGCCGCTGAACCTCATTCTCGTGGCCGACTCTGATATGCTTTCCAATGCATTTTGGGTGCAGATGCGGGAGTTCTTCGGCCGCCGCTTCACCACTCCGGTCGCCAACAATGGCGATTTCGTTCTAAATGCGGTTGAGAATCTTGCCGGCTCGAGCGATCTGATCGGGTTGCGCAGCCGCGGGTCCGCCCGTCGCCCGTTTACCAAACTGGAAGAAATGCAGAAGGCGGCTCAAGAGCTATACAAAGCCGAGGAACAGCGTCTGATGACGCAGATGGAGGAGACCGAGAAAAAGCTGTTGGCACTCCAGGGGGGTCCCATCGAGGGTGGCGAAGGGGATGCGGCGAAAGCGCTGACAGAGGAACAAAAGGCGGAAGTCGACAAGTTCACCGAAGATCTGCTAACGACCCGAAAGGCGTTACGTCAGGTGAGGCATAATCTGCACAAGGATATCGACAGTCTGCGCAACCGGCTCAGCTTTATGAATATCGCGCTTGTCCCCATTTTGGTGACAATTGCTGCAGCAGGTCTTGGAATGGCGCGCGTGAAACGCCGAAAGAACGCCGTCTCCGCCAATGCGTAGAGGTCAAAGCATCAGCCCGTGCGGATAGTTGGCTGCCAACGTTTCCTTTTGATTTCCGGGCGGTTACGCCGTACAAGGGTGCCGCTTTTCGAGACAGGGCAGGAGCGATGAACGCCACCACGCGATCGTTGGAAGAGTTGCGGACCGAGATCGATGCGATCGATCGCGAACTGCATGCGTTGATTAGTCGGCGCGGTGGGCTCGCAGGTGAAATCGCGGAAATCAAGAAACGCGACGGGCTAGACAAGGTGCGCCCAGGGCGCGAGGCGATGGTGCTGCGCGCGCTGGTCGAACGTCATGAGAGCGCATTCCCGGTTGGTTCCGTGCTGCGAATTTGGCGTGAATTGATCTCGTCCCTCGTTGCGATGGAGATGCCAGAATACAGTGTTGCCGTATATGCAACCGACGACGATCAGGGCTGTTGGGATTTGGCGCGGGACCAATTTGGCAGTCACACGCCAATGGTTGCGCATCTAAGCGGCCGTGACGCGATCGCTCAGGTATTTGATGGTGCTGCGTCTCTTGCCGTCGTGCCCTGCCCGACCGAGGACGCGCCGGGCGCGTGGTGGCCGAACCTTTGTGCGCTGAATGCGCCACGCATACTGTATCGACTGCCTTTCGCGGGCCGCGGTAATGCGCGTGGTGGCGACGGTGATGCGCCGGACGCGCTGGCGATCGGCCGGATGACGGCAGAGGCGACAGGGGACGACCGCACGGTGCTCGTACTTGAGACCAGC